>NZ_BAAGAB020000013.1:0-52249 GCF_047159895.1 Lysobacter xanthus | reverse complement strand
CCGCCTCCTCCCCCCGCGCCCCCGGCCACCGACGCCGACTCCATGCCCGATCCCGCCCAGATCGAGCAGATCCGCCAACGCATCGAAGCGCGCCGCGCCGCGATGCGTCGCAATGCGCAGAACGCCAACCCGCCGGCGACGGTCGCCCCGACCGTGCCCGAGAAACGCTGAGTCCCGCGATGACCCTCCTGCCTTCCGTTCCCTTCCACCGCCCGGCGCTGCGCCAGGGCACCGTCGCGCTCGCGATCGCCTCGATCCTCGCCGGCTGCGCGACCGCGCCCGTGCCGACCGTCAAGCGCGAGGGGAGGCTCGACGGCCCGTCCGCCGGCACCTCGTCGGCCGCGGCTACGACCACGACCGCTGCGGACGGCAGCATCACCACGACGCCGCTCGCGTCCAGCGACGCACCGCGCGCGCAACTGCGCCGCGGCACCGGCGAGGTGATCAACCGCCGCGTCGCCGCCGCGCCGCCGTCGTCGCTCGGCGGCAGCTCGGGGCAGGCCACGTTCAACTTCGAAGGCGAGTCGCTGCCCGCCGTGGTGAAGGCGATCCTCGGCGACATGCTCGGCCAGAACTACGTGATCGCGCCCGGCGTGCAGGGCACGGTGACGCTCGCGACCCCGAAGCCCGTCAGCCCCGCCGAAGCGCTGAACCTGCTCGAGATGGTGCTGGGCTGGAACAACGCGCGCATGGTCTTCAGCGGCGGGCGCTACAACATCGTGCCGGCCGACCAGGCGCTCGCCGGCACGGTCGCCCCGCGCACCGGTTCCGCCGCCAGCGCGCGCGGCTTCGAGGCCCGCACCGTCCCGCTCAAGTACGTGTCGGCGACGGAGATGGAGAAGATCCTCAAGCCGTACGCGCGGCCGAACGCGATCGTCAACGTCGACAACGGCCGCAACGTCATCACCGTCGCCGGCTCGCGCGCCGAACTCGAGAACTACCTGCGCACGATCCAGACGTTCGACGTCGACTGGCTCGCAGGCATGTCGGTGGGCGTGTTCCCGCTGCAGTCCGGCCGAGCAACGCGCGTGGTCGCGGACCTCGAGAAGGTGTTCGGCGAGACCAGCAAGTCGCCGGTCGCAGGCATGTTCCGTTTCCTGCCGCTCGAAGGCGCGAACGCGGTGATGGTGATCACCTCGCAGGCGGCGTACCTCGACGACATCCAGCAGTGGCTCGAGCGCATCGACGGTGCAGGTGGCGAGGCGCGGCTGTTCTCGTACGAGCTCAAGTACATCAAGGCGAAGGACCTCGCCGATCGCCTCTCCGAAGTGTTCGGCGGCGGCCGTTCCGGCGGCGGCGGCGACGGCGGCAGCGTCTCGCTGATGCCGGGGCTCAACAGCACCGAGCTGCGCGACACCGACAACGGCGGCACCGCGGCGATCGGCGGCCCGCCGACGACGGATTCGGGTTCGACGACCGGTACCGGCAGCGGCATGACGTCCTCGCTCTCGCTCAATCCGCGCACCGGCGGCAACGGCAGCGTGAACCTCGAGGTCGACGGCCAGCGCGTCGGCGTGTCGGCCGTCGACGAGACCAATTCGCTGCTCGTGCGCAGCACGCCGCAGGCGTGGAAGTCGATCCGCGACGTCATCGAACGCCTCGACGTCATGCCGATGCAGGTCCACATCGAGGCGCAGGTCGTCGAGGTGCAGCTCACCGGCGCGCTGCAGTACGGCGTCAACTGGTTCTTCGAGCAGGCGGTGAGCGATCCGACGTCGGTCGGCGGCGCAGGCCTGCCGAACGCGGCGGGCCGCAACATCTGGGGCGACCTGCGCGGCAGCATCCGCCCGGGCGACGTCACCAATCCGGGCCTCGCCTGGACGTTCCTCGGCCGCAACGCCGCGGCCGTGATCAACGCGCTCGACCAGGTCACCGACCTGCAGCTGCTGCAGTCGCCCTCGGTCTTCGTGCGCAACAACGCCGAAGCGACGCTCAACGTCGGCAGCCGCATCCCGATCTCGTCGGTCACCGTGGACCCGGGCACCGGCACGGGTGGCGTGACCTACAGCCAGGTGCAGTACCTCGACACCGGCATCATCCTGAAGGTGCGCCCGCGCATCACCCGCGACGGCATGGTGTTCCTCGACATCGTGCAGGAAGTGAGCTCGCCCGGCACCGCCGCGGATCGCAACGGCAACGTGCGCATCGACACGCGCAAGGTGAAGACCGAGACGGCCGTGCAGAGCGGCGACACCGTGATGCTCGCCGGCCTCATCAGCGACGGCGTGACCAAGGGTTCGTCCGGCGTGCCCGGCCTGAGCCGCATTCCCGTGCTCGGCGGCCTGTTCGGTCGCCAGACCTCGCGCACCGACCGCAACGAGGTGATCGTGCTGCTGACGCCGACGGTCGTGCGCAATCCGCAGGAAGTGCGCGACCTCACCGACGAGTACTCCAAGCGCTTCCGCGCGATGGAGCCGTTGCGTCGCAAGGCGCCGAAGACCGGCATCGACGTGCGCTGAGCCATGGCGCACGCGTCCTCGCCGACCGGCGGCGACGCGCTGCCCGTCGTCGTCGTCCCGGTGGGCGTCGACGACCTCGCGCTCGATGCCTGCCTCGCCGCGCTCGACGTGTCGACACCGGCCGGCACGCGGATCTGGCTCGCCGATGACGCGAACGGCGGACCGCGCGTGCAGGCGGTGATCGACGCCTGGCGCCGGGGCACGCCGCTGCAGGCCGACTACAGCCGTCGCGCACGGCCGCTCGGCGAAGCTGCCCATCTCGCCGACGTGCTGGCCGCCTGCGGCGATGCCGACGTCGCCGTGCTCGCCGCCGATGCGCGTCCCGCACCGGGCTGGCTGGTGCGCATGGCGCGCTGCCTGCGCGAGGCGCCGATCGCGTCGACGATCACGCCGTGGAGCAATGCCGGCGAGACCGCCGCGTGGCCGCGACAGGGGGAGGTCGCGGAGGTCCCGCGCGACCTCGACGCGATCGCCGATGCCTTCGCACAGGCGGCGTTGCCGCCTGCGCCGCTGCCCGCCGCGGTCGACCATGCCGTGCTGATCCGCGGCACGGCGCGTCGCGGCGTCGGCGGGGTCGATGGCGACAGCTATCGCTCGTGGTACGCGGCGCTCATCGATCTGAGCCTGCGCATGCGTGCCTTCGGCGGCGCCGACCTGCTGTGCACGCAGGCGTACGTCGCGCGATGCGCGGAAGGCCGTCCGGCCGACGGCGACCTCGAGCGCGTCGCCGCGCGCTGGCCCGCCTGGACCGCCGCGCTCGCACAGGCGCTGATGCAGGACCCGCTGCATGCGCAACGCGGGCGGCTGCACGAAGCGGTCGCACACGCGCGCACCGGCGCGGCCTCGCAGGCCGACCTGTTCGAAGCGACGCGCACATGAGCGACGGCATCGCCGCCGTCGTCGTCAGCTACCGCAGCGCGGAGACGATCGAGCTCTGCCTCGACCGACTGCGCGCGTCAGCCGGCATCGCCGAGATCCGCGTGGTCGACAACGGGTCCGACGACGGAACGCTCGGCATCGTGCAACGCATCGCCGCCGGCGAGCCGCGCCTGAAATTCATCGCCAATCCCGACAATCCGGGCTTCGCGGTCGCGTGCAACCAGGGCGCCGCGGCGTCCGCCGCGCCGTGGCTGGCGTTCGTCAATCCCGATTGCCTCGTCGATGCCGACACGCTGGAGCGCCTGCGCCTGATCGCCGCCCACAATGCGCCGATGCTCGTGGGCTGCGAACTCGTCGACGAGGACGGCCGCGCGGACGCGGCGTCGCGGCGCCGCGATCCGGATTTCGCCGCGATGCTCGCAGGGGGGCGCACCGGCCTCGCCATCGCCCCGCGCGACACGCCCGTGCAGTCGGTCGATGCGATTTCCGGCGCGCTGATGCTGCTGCCGCGCGCATTGTTCGACGCGGTCGCAGGATTCGACGAAGGCTATCGCCTGCATGCGGAGGACCTCGACCTCTGCCGTCGCGTGCGCGACGCCGGGGGGCGCGTCGCGGTCGCGAACATCGTGCGGGTCGTGCATCTGCGCGGCGTGTCGAGCCGCAGCCGGCCGTTCTTCGTCGAGTGGCACAAGCATCGCGGCCTATGGCGTTACTTCACCCGGTTCGAGGCGCCGCATCGAAGCGCGCCGCTGCGGTTCGCGGTGGCCATCGCGATCGCCGCGCGCTTCGCCGTCGCTGCGCTACGCGCGTGGTGGCGCTCGGTCGCGTGATCAGCGATCGAGCCGGACCTTGAGCTGCAGTCCGAGCGTGTTCGGCGTCGAGCCCGGCACCTTGGGCAGGTAGATGAGGTTCATGCCGACGCGGCGGTATTCCACCTTCGCCACGAGTGCGCCGGCCGGACCGGCATTGCCGTTGTTGAGACCGGGATATCCGCTCACCAGCCCGACCATGCCGCCGAGTCTTACGTACCGGCCGAGCGCGAGCGGCGTGTAGTGGTACAGCGCGTACCAGGAATCCTCGTACACCGAGTTGCGGTAGTAACCCGCCGACGCCGCATGGCGCGGCTGCCACTGGACCTCGATGCCGGCGCCATAGTTGTTCTGATTGAAATGCTCGCCCGGCCCGAGGTACTCGTCCGCGTCTTCGAAGTGGTGCGAGGCGACGTTGATGTCCGCCCACCATTCCGGCGAAGCGCGTCCCGTGGCGGTCGCCTCCTGGGCTACGGCGGGCACTGCGGCGGCGAGCAGCAGAAGGGGCAGGCAGCAGGCGACGGGGCGGGCCATGGCGATCTCCGGAGCGAGCCCCGACGCTAGCAACCGCCGCTCGCCGGCGCCCTCACGCCGGCGCCGCGAAGCTGAACCCGCCGGGCTCAGCGGTGCGCGTTGATCGCGTCGCGCAACTGGCGTGCCGCGGCGGCGGCGGCCTCGGCGTAGTCGTCGCCGCGGGATGCGTACAGCACGGCGCGGGACGAGCTGATCATCAATCCCGTGCCGTCCGGCGTCTTCGCATGGCTGACGACGGCCGCGGCATCGCCGCCCTGCGCGCCGACGCCCGGCACCAGCAGCGGCACGTCCTTCACCAGCGCACGCACCTCGCTGAGCTGCTCCGGCCACGTCGCCCCGACCACGAGCGCGACGTTGCCGTTCGCGTTCCATTCGATCGCCGCCTTCTCCGCCACGTGCTGGTAGAGCGGGCGTCCGGCGACGAGCAGGTCCTGCAGTTCGCCCGCGCCCGGATTCGACGTGCGGCAGAGGATGATCACGCCGCGATCGGCGCGGTCGAGGAACGGCTGCAGCGCGTCGCGACCGAGGTACGGGTTCGCGGTCACCGCATCGGCGCCGTAGCGGTCGAAGGCTTCCGTCGCGTAGTGCTGTGCGGTGCTGCCGATGTCGCCGCGCTTGCTGTCGAGGATCACCGGCACGTCCGGGTGCGCCGACTTCAGGTGCGCGATCAACTGTTCGAGAGCCAGTTCCGCGCCGAGCGCGGCGAAGTGCGCGATCTGCGGCTTGAAGGCGCAGGCGTAGTCGGCCGTGGCGTCGGCGATGTCGCGGCAGAAGGCGAACACCGCATCCGGATCGTTCGCGAAGCGCGCCGGGAATTTCGCCGGCTCGGGGTCGAGCCCCACGCAGACGAGCGTGTTCGCGGTCTGCCAGCGGCGGCGCAGGGTGGCCATGAAGGACATCGGTCGTCTCCCGGAGCGTTTAGAGGCGCTTCCAGACCTGCCACAGGCCGACGGCATGCACGAGGCCGATCGCCAGGCAGATCGCGGAACTCCACAGGTTGAAGGGCGTGCGAAGCGTCGACACCAGCGCGGCGGGCAGGACCGCGAGCCCGCGCAGCACGTAGACACCGGTGATGGCCACGAGGGCGGCCGCGGTGAAGGGCAGGGGCCTCAACAGGCCGGCGCCCGAGGCCGCGTACGCCGACCACACGACGAGGACGGTCGCGATCCCCAGCGTGATCACCGTCGGCGCGATGCGTCCGGCCTCGGCCATGCGCGCCATCCGCTCGCCCGCGCCGAAGAAGCGGTACCAGTCCGGCCCGCCGGCGATCACCGCCACGTGCAGGACCGCGGCCAGCGCGCTGAGGGCCGCGCCGAGCACGAGCATTCGATTGACGTCCGGGGCCATGTCGAACTCCGCATGCGAGACGCCCGCCGGAAAGGCGGGCGTCGGTGTCGCGATTACTTGAGCGCCTTGAAGCGCAGGCGGTGCGGCTGCGCACCGGCTTCGCCGAGGCGACGCTTCTTGTCTTCCTCGTACTCGCGGTAGTTGCCCTGGAAGAACTCGACGTGCGAATCGCCCTCGAACGCGAGGATGTGCGTCGCGATGCGGTCGAGGAACCAGCGGTCATGCGAGATCACGAACGTGTTGCCCGGGAACTCGAGCAGCGCGTCCTCGAGCGCACGCAGGGTTTCGATGTCGAGGTCGTTGGACGGTTCGTCGAGCAGCAGCACGTTGCCGCCCTGCAGCAGCGTCTTGGCCATGTGCAGTCGGCCACGCTCACCGCCCGACAGCGAGCCGACCATCTTCTGCTGGTCCTGGCCCTTGAAGTTGAAGCGGCCGATGTAGGCGCGCGACTGGATCTCGATGCCGTTGATGTTGAGGATGTCGAGCCCGCCCGACACTTCCTGGAAGACGTTGTGGTTGCCGGTCAGCGCGTCGCGGCTCTGGTCGACGTAGGCGAGCTTGACCGTCTGGCCCGTCTCGATGGTGCCGGAGTCCGGCTTTTCCTGGCCGATGATCATGCGGAACAGCGTCGACTTGCCGGCGCCGTTCGGGCCGATGATGCCGACGATCGCACCCGGCGGCACCGAGAACGAGAGGTCGTCGATCAGCAGGCGGTCGCCGAACTTCTTGCTGACGTTCTTGAACTCGATGACCTTGTTGCCCAAGCGCTCGCCCGGCGGGATGAAGATCTCGTTCGTTTCCTGGCGGCGCTGGTAGTCGACCGACTGCAGCTCCTCGATGCGCGCGAGTCGCGCCTTGCCCTTGGAGCGGCCGCCCTTCGCATTGCTGCGCGCCCATTCCAGTTCCTTCTGGATGGCCTTCTGGCGCGACTTCTCCTGGTTCTCTTCCTGCTTGAGGCGCTCGTCCTTCTGGATGAGCCACTCGGTGTAGTTGCCCTTCCACGGGATGCCGCGGCCGCGGTCGAGCTCGAGGATCCACTCGGCGGCGTTGTCGAGGAAGTAGCGGTCATGCGTCACGGCCACGACGGTGCCGGTGTAGCGCGCGAGGAACTGCTCCAGCCACTCGACCGACTCGGCGTCGAGGTGGTTGGTCGGTTCGTCGAGCAGCAGCATGTCCGGCTTCTGCAGCAGCAGGCGGCACAGCGCGACGCGGCGCTTCTCGCCGCCCGACAGCTTGCCGACGACCGCGTCCCACGGCGGCAGGCGCAGCGCGTCGGCCGCGACTTCCAGCTGGTTCTCGAGCGTGTGCGCGTCACCGGCGGCGAGGATCGCCTCCAGGCGCTCCTGTTCCTTGGCGAGCGCGTCGAAATCGGCGCCTTCCTCGGCATACGCCGCATACACGGCTTCCAGCGCGGCCTGCGCCTGCAGCACTTCGCCGACGCCTTCCTCGACGGCCTGGCGCACGGTGTGCTCCGGATTGAGCTCCGGTTCCTGCGCGAGGTAGCCGACCTTGATGCCGGGCTGCGGGCGCGCCTCGCCCGAGAAGTCGGTGTCGACGCCGGCCATGATCTTCAGCACGGTGGACTTGCCGGCGCCGTTCAGGCCGAGCAGGCCGATCTTCGCGCCCGGGAAGAACGACAGCGAGATGTCCTTGATGATCTGGCGCTTCGGAGGAACGGTCTTGCTGACGCCGTTCATCGTGTAGATGTACTGCATGGGGCTCGGAGCTCCGGTGGGGCGGGCACGAGGCGCCGCATGGGGCAGGCGACGGCCGCCTGCGCAGGGCAGGGGCCGGGAATCGGGGATAGCCCGAAATTATAAGGCCGACCGGCGCCGCGCGGACCCGGCCGGGGGCCCCGGCGGGCTAGAATTCACGTCTTCCCGACCCCCTCCGGAGCCCCCGATGTTCGCTCGCGATGCCCGTATCGAAGGATTCGACCCCGAACTGGCCAAGGCGATCCTCGACGAGGCCCGGCGGCAGGAGGACCACGTCGAGCTGATCGCGTCGGAGAACTACGCTAGCCCGCGCGTGCTCGAGGCCCAGGGTTCGGTGCTGACGAACAAGTACGCCGAGGGTTACCCCGGCAAGCGCTACTACGGCGGCTGCGAATACGTCGACGTCGCCGAGCAGCTCGCGATCGACCGCTGCAAGCAGCTGTTCGACGCCGACTACGCCAACGTGCAGCCGCATTCGGGCTCGCAGGCCAACCAGGCCGTGTTCTTCGCGCTGCTGCAGCCGGGCGACACGATCCTCGGCATGAGCCTCGCCCACGGCGGCCACCTGACGCACGGCGCGAAGGTGAACCTGTCGGGCAAGATCTACAACGCGGTGCAGTACGGCGTCGACGAGAACGGCTTCATCGACTACGCCGAAGTCGAGCGCCTCGCGCAGGAGCACAAGCCGAAGATGCTGATCGCGGGCTTTTCCGCGTACTCGCAGATCGTCGACTGGGCCCGCATGCGCGAGATCGCCGATTCGGTGGGCGCGATCTTCTTCGTCGACATGGCGCACATCGCCGGCCTCGTCGCCGCGGGCGTGTACCCGTCGCCGCTGCCGCATGCGCACGTCGTCACGTCGACCACGCACAAGACGCTGCGCGGCCCGCGCGGCGGCATCATCGTGGCGAAGAATCCGACCGAAGAGCTGACGAAGAAGCTGCAGAGCATCGTCTTCCCGGGCATCCAGGGCGGACCGCTCATGCACGTCATCGCCGCCAAGGCCGTCGCGTTCAAGGAAGCGCTGGACGGCGACTTCAAGGCGTACCAGCAGCAGGTCGTGAAGAACGCGCAGGCGATGGCCGACACGCTTATGACGCGGGGCTACAAGATCGTCTCCGGCGGCACGCAGAACCACCTGATGCTCGTCGACATGATCGGCCGCGACGTGAGCGGCAAGGACGCGGAAGCCGCGCTCGGCCGCGCGCACATCACCGTCAACAAGAACTCGGTGCCCAACGATCCGCGCTCGCCGTTCGTCACCTCGGGCCTGCGCCTGGGCACGCCCGCGGTGACCACGCGCGGCTACCGCGAAGCCGAATGCATCGCGCTCGCCAACTGGATCGCCGACGTGCTCGACAATCCGAAGGACGAAGCGGTGATCGCCCGCGTCGCGGACGCCGTGCAGTCGCAGTGCGCGAACTTCCCGGTCTACGGCTGACCGGTGTACTGCCCCTTCTGCCAGCACCAGGACACGCGCGTCATCGACTCGCGCGTGTCCGAGGACGGGGCGACGATCCGTCGTCGCCGCGTCTGCGAGGCCTGCGGGGAGCGGTTCTCCACGCTGGAGACGATCGAGCTCAAGCTGCCGACGATCGTGAAGGGCGACGGTCGCCGCGAGGCCTTCGACGCACGCAAGCTGCGCACGGGCTTCGACCGCGCGCTGCAGAAGCGCCCGGTGGCGGAGGAGCAGATCGAGGCCGCGGTGCGCTCCGTCGTGCACCAGCTGCGCATGACCACCGAGCGCGAGGTGCCGTCGCGCCGTGTCGGTGAATTCGTGATGGGCGAACTGCGCAAGCTCGACCACGTCGCCTACGTGCGGTTCGCGTCCGTGTACCGGGCCTTCGAGGACGTCGCGGACTTCCGCGAGGAGCTCGATCGCCTGGAACGCGACGTCGCGCCCGCCGAAGGCCAGCTGCCGTTGCTCGCGGGCGAGGAGCCCAAGCCCGAGAAGGGCCGCCGTCGCTCCTGAGGCGCGCCGCCTTGCGTCGTCGTGTCGTCCTGCGGTCTGATCCGGGCACCGTTCCGACTGCGAGCCCTCCGTGACCGACCCCGCGAGCTTCTCCGCCCTCGACCACGCGATGATGGCGCGCGCGCTGCGCCTCGCCGAGCGCGGGGCGTACACGACCAAGCCGAATCCGATGGTGGGCAGCGTGCTGGTCCGCGAGGGCGAGGTCGTCGGCGAGGGCTTCCACCAGCGCACCGGCGGCCCGCATGCGGAAGTCTTTGCGCTGCGCGAGGCCGGCGAGCGCGCACGGGGCGCCACCGCCTACGTCACCCTCGAGCCCTGCGCGCACATCGGGCGCACCGAACCCTGTGCCGATGCGCTCATCGCCGCGGGCGTCGCGCGTGTGGTCGGGGCGATGCGCGATCCGTTCCCGCAGGTCGACGGTGCCGGCTATGCGCGGCTGCGCGAGGCGGGCATCCAGGTTTCCGTCGGCCTGATGGAGGCGCAGGCGCGCGAGCTCAATCGCGGCTTCCTGTCGCGCGTCGAACGCGGCCGGCCGTGGCTGCGGGTGAAGCTCGCGACCAGCCTCGACGGCCGCACCGCGCTCGCCAGCGGCGATTCCAAATGGATCAGCGGCGAGGCCTCGCGCCTGGACGTCCAGCGCTGGCGCGCGCGCTCGTCGGCGCTGCTCACCGGCGCGGGCACCGTGCTGGCCGACGATCCGGCGCTGACCGTGCGCCTCGGCGACGACACCGACTTCGTGCCGCCGCTGCGCGTCGTGCTCGATCCCGGCCTCGCGACGATCCGCCGTGGCCGCGTGCGCGAGGGCGATGCGCCGACGCTCTACGTCCACGCACCGGATGCCCGGGTGCCGCGCGACTGCGATGCGCAGATGGCGGCCGCGCCGGTGCGCGACGGAAAGTTCGACCTCGAGGCGGTGTTGCGCCTGCTGGGCGAGCGCAAGATCAACGAAGTGCAGCTCGAAGCCGGCGCGACGCTCGCCGGCGGTTTCCTCGCCGCGGGCCTGGTCGACGAGTTGCTGCTCTACGTGGCCCCGGTGCTGCTCGGCGCCGGCGCGCGGCCGCTGTTCGACGGGCTCGACATCCAGCAGATGAGCGAGCGCATGGCGATGCGGGTCGTGGACACCCGTTCGACCGGCGACGACCTGCGCCTGCTCCTGCGCCCCGCGAAATGAGCGTGCAGGACCACTTCTCGGGCGTCGCGGCGACGTACGCGGCGTCGCGGCCCGCGTATCCGGCGGTGCTGTTCGACACGATCGCCGCCCATGTGCGGGCGCCGGCGCACGTCTGGGAGCCCGGCTGCGGCAGCGGGCAGGCCACGCGCGAGCTGGCGACCCGCTTCGCGCACGTGCACGCCACCGACCCGAGCGAGCGGCAGCTGGCCGAACACTGGGCGCGCGGCGAGCCGTCGGCGAACGTCACGCTGACCTGCGAATCGGCCGAGCGCACGTGGCTGTTCGATGCTTCCGTCGACCTCGTCGCAGTCGCGCAGGCCATGCACTGGTTCGACGTGCCGGCGTTCTTCGCCGAGTGCGAGCGGGTGCTGCGGCCCGGTGGCGTGCTGGCGGCCTGGGGTTACGACGACTTCGACGTACCCGACGGGAGGGCCACCGCGGTCGAGCCGTTCCGCGCACGCATCGAGGCGGATTGGCCGGCCGAGCGCGCCTTCATCAAGCGCCACTACATCGACTTCGACTGGCCGTTCGAGGCAGTCGCGTCGCCGCCCCTGCAGCTCGCGGTGGACTGGCGCTTCGATCGATTCGTCGGTTACCTCGCGAGCTTCTCGGCGGTGGTGCAGCATCGCGCCCGTACCGGCGACGATGCCGTCGCCCTGCACGTCGAGGCGCTGCGCGAGGCCTGGGGCGACCCGTCCGCGATGCGGCGGATCACCTGGCCGCTGTTCCTGCACCTGCGGCGCAAGCCAGGCTGACGCGGTCGGTGCCGCCGTTGCGGCGACGGCCGATGGAACGCCCTGTCACGCGGCGCAGCGCAAGGGCCAAAGCGATCGTCGATACGGCGCCGATACAATGGCGGTGCCTGCTCGGGGGCTCGCACGCCCTGTTGCCCGCGATGCACCGCGACGGCAATGCGGCAATGACCGCCGCGCCGGCAGTGCCGACTGCGTGGCTCCATTGGCCGTGAGCGAGCCCCGGACGCTCCCGCGCCATCCACTCTCCACCCCCGTAGTCCCAGGAACGCCGCGATGCCGCCCCCGTGTATCCATCTCCCGCCCGCCTGCCCGCCGGAGACCTGCTGATGTTCACCGGCATCATCGAGGGCGTCGGCGCGATCGCCGCCATCGAGCCGCGCGGCGGCGACGTCCGGCTTCGCGTCGCGGTGGGAACGCTCGCATTCGACGACGTGCGCCTCGGCGAGAGCATCGCCGTCAACGGCGTCTGCCTGACGGTGGTCGCCTTCGATGCGCGGTCCTTCGATGCCGACGCATCCACCGAGACGCTGTCGCTCACCACGCTCGGAAGCCTCGCGCCGGGCGCGGCGGTGAACCTCGAGCGTGCGATGCGGCCCAGCGACCGCCTCGGCGGGCACCTCGTCAGCGGCCACGTGGACGGCGTCGGCGCGGTCGTGTCGGTGCACGAGGACGCGCGTGCGCAGCGCTGGCGGTTCGCCGCACCGGCGGCGCTGCTGCGTTACGTCGCCAAGAAGGGTTCGATCTGCGTCGATGGCGTGAGCCTGACGGTGAACGAGGTCGACGCGGACGGGTTCGAGGTCGCGCTGGTGCCGCATACCGTCGCGCACACCGCGTTCGCCTCGACGCGCATCGGCGATGCCGTGAACCTGGAGATCGACCTGGTCGCGCGCTACGTGGAACGGCTCTGCCTGTCGCTCGCGCCGAACGCCTGAGCAGGCGTCGCGTTCAGCATCCTGTCCGCGTCGCGCCACCGCCGGCTCAAGCACACGCTAGGCGCGCCGTTACCGCATCGGACACGGCAGGACCCGACGGAACCGCTTCGATGGATGCATGCGCCACCCCGATGGACGAAGCGCGCCGGCTCGCCGTCGTCCAGGCCCTGAAGCTCCTCGACACGCCGCGCGAGGAGCGTTTCGACCGCATGGTCCGGCTGGCCTGCAAGGTCTGCGACGTCCCGATCGCCGCGTTCACCGTCGCCGATTCCGAGCGCATGTGGTTCAAGAGCACGCTGGGCCTCGGCGCCGCGACCGAAACCGTGCGTCGTGAATCCTTCTGCGAATACGCCGCCTACGAGCGCGGCGTGTTCTACGTGCCGGACACGCTCCAGGACGTGCGGTTCCTGCACAACCCGCTGGTCGCCGGTGCGCCGCACGTTCGCTTCTACGCCGCGGCGCCGCTGTTCGTCGACGGTGCGGCACTCGGCACGCTGTGCGTGCTCGACACCCGCCCGCGCGTCTTCGACGAGGCGACACTCCGCCACCTGCGGGACCTGGGCGACTGCCTGCAGGACGACCTGCGTACCCGCCTGATCGAGCGCAAGGCCGCCTGACCGCCGCATGCCGCGGCTTCCGCGACGCCGCGCGACACGCAGCGTCCCGCGGATCCGGCGGCCGATCGCGGGCCGGGGCCCTCCGCCTCGGGCGTAAAATGCGCGTTCCACGAACCGGCCCGCGCCCATGCCCTTCTGCTCGATCCCCGAACTGCTGGACGAGATCCGCAACGGCCGCATGGTGGTCATCGTCGACGACGAGGACCGCGAGAACGAGGGCGACCTGATCATGGCGGCCGAGCTCGTGCGGCCGCAGGACATCAACTTCATGGTCACGCATGCGCGCGGGCTGGTCTGCCTGTCGCTCACGCGCGAGCGCTGCCGCCAGCTCGGCCTGCCGCCGATGGTCCGCGACAACACGTCGCCGCACCACACCAACTTCACCGTCTCGATCGAGGCCGCCGAGGGCGTCACCACCGGCATTTCCGCGTACGACCGCGCGCACACCGTGCGCACCGCCGTGCGCCCCGACGCGACGGCCGTCGACCTGAGCCAGCCGGGCCACATCTTCCCGTTGATGGCGCAGCCCGGCGGCGTGCTGAATCGCGCGGGGCATACCGAGGCGGCGAGCGACCTCGCACTGCTCGCGGGCCTCGAGCCGTCCGGCGTGCTGGTGGAGATCCTCAATCCCGACGGCTCGATGGCGCGTCGACCGGAACTCGAGGTGTTCGCGCGCGAGCACGGCCTGAAGATGGGTTCGATCGAGGAACTGATCCGCTACCGGCTGGAGAACGAGCACACGATCGAGCGCGTGGAGACGCGGTCGATCGAAACCGAACATGGCCCGTTCACGCTCGCGGTCTACCGCGACCGCCTGAGCCATGCGCTGCACTTCGCGCTGCTGCGCGGCGAGGCGGATCCCGCCACGCCGACGCTGGTGCGCGTGCACATGCTCAATCCGCTCGCCGACGCCGTGCACTGGCGCCGCGCCGACTTCGGCCCGGCGGTCGGCGACGTGCTCGCGCGGATCGCGGCCGAAGGTCGCGGCGCACTGGTGCTGCTGTCCGAGCCGACGAGCGTCGACGCCCTGCTGGCGCGGATCCGCGAGCAGCCCGCGCCGGATCCCGAGGGGCGCGGTGCCGGCCTGGCCGAATGGCGCCGCAACGGGGTCGGCGCGCAGATCCTCGCCGACCTTGGCCTCGGCAAGCTCCGCGTGATCGGCACCCCGCGCAAGCAGATCGGCCTGGCGGGCTTCGGGCTCGAGGTGGTCGAGTACGTCGACCCCGCGCGCTGAGCCGTCTCAGCGCCCCCCGGGTCGCGAGCCGGTAAACTTCGCAGCCCCCCGCGAGACCCGAGCCGATGCCCCACCTCGAAGGCGACCTGCGCAGCCCGCCCGGCGCGCGCTACGCCATCATCGCCAGCCGCTGGAACCCGCGGATCACCGACACGCTGGTCGCCGGCGCGCGGAAGACGTTCGCCGACCACGGCGTGGACGAGGCGGCGGTCGACGTGGTGCGCGTGCCGGGCGCCTGGGAAATCCCGCTGGCGGCGGCGCGCCTCGCGCAGGCAGGCGCGCACGCGGGCATCGTCGCGCTCGGCTGCGTGGTGCGCGGCGATACGCGGCACTACGAGCAGGTCGCGGACGGCTGCTCCGACGGCCTGATGCGCGTCGCCCTCGACCACCGCGTGCCGGTGGCGAACGGCGTGCTGGCGGTCGACCGGTTCGAGGACGCCGAGGCGCGCGCGGGCGGCAGCCATGGCAACAAGGGTGAAGAAGCGGCGCTGGTCGCCATCGAGATGGCACACCTGCTGACGCAGCTGCCCGGAGCATCGCAATGAACAAGAATCCCCGGAAGGATGGCGTGGACCCGGTCCTGCGTTCCCGCGCGCGTCGCCGTGCCCTGCAGGCCGTGTACGCCTGGCAGCTGTCCGGCGCGCCGGTGGGCGACGTGATCGCGCAGTTCGCGCACGAGCAGGCGCGCGAGATCGCGGACCTCGAGTACTTCGAAGATCTGGTGCGCGGCGTCGATGCGAACCAGGAAGCGCTCGACACGGCAATCGCGCCGTTCCTCGACCGCGACATCGACCAGGTCGACCCGGTCGAGCGCGCGGTGCTGCGCCTGGCGGCCTACGAGCTGCGCCTGCGACCGGACGTGCCATATCGCGTGGTGATCAACGAAGCGATCGAGACGTCGAAGCGTTTCGGCGCCGAGCACGGGCATACGTACGTCAACGGCGTGCTCGACCGCGCGGCGGCCGAATGGCGCGCGCCGGAAGTGCAGGCGGCGCGGCGTCCGCGCTGAGCGAACGGCCGATGCTCCGCGCGCGCCACGACTTCGCCGGCGGGCCCGGGCGCGGCACGTTCGGACGGACCGGCGAGTTCGACGACCGAGAGTTCGCTGCATGCGCCGGCAGCCATCACTCTGAGCCGGGTGGTCGCGTGTCGGCCGTGGCGCATTCGCTCGCCGTGGTCGCGGGCGCGGATCCGGCATCCGACCGCGACACCGCGGCGTCGAACCTGCGCCGGGTCGGCCGTTGCGTCTTTGGCGACTGACGCAGCATGCGGCCCGTCGAATTCGACCTCATCGAACGCATCCGTCGCCGTGTCGTCGCGCGCGGCGACGTGGTGCTCGGCATCGGCGACGATGCCGCCCTGCTCGCGCCGCCGTGGGGCCTGCAGCTCGCCGTCGCGATGGACACGCTGAATGCCGGCGTCCACTTCCCGATCGACACCCGGCCCGCCGACATCGGCTGGAAAGCGCTCGCGGTGAACCTGTCGGACCTCGCCGCGATGGGCGCGCGCCCGGCCTGGTGCACGCTCTCGCTGTCGTTGCCGTCGGCGGACGCCGCGTGGCTCGATGCCTTCGTCGACGGCTTCTCGGAGCTCGCGGCGCAGCACGACGTCGCGCTCGTCGGCGGCGACACGACGCGAGGCCCGCTGTCGGTCTGCGTCGCGGTGCAGGGCTTCGTGGAGCCCGGGCGCGCGTTACGGCGGGCGGGTGCGATCGAGGGCGACGACGTCTGGATCAGCGGCGTCCCGGGTGAGGCCGCGGGCGCGCTCGCTTCGAAGGGCCTGGGGCCGGTGGCGCCAGCGTCCTCCCCGGTCACGGATTCGATCGCGCGGGCGCTGGCCGCACGGCTCGACCGCCCCACGCCGCGCGTCGCGCTCGGCCGTTCGCTGGCCGGCCTGGCGACGTCGTGCATCGACGTCTCAGACGGCCTGCTCGCCGACCTCGGGCATGTCGCGCAGGCCAGCGGCGTCGCCATCGAGATCGACGTGGACGCGCTCCCGCCGTCGACCTTGCTTTCGGGTTTCGACGAGGCATCGCGGCTGCAACTGCAGGCGGCGGGTGGCGACGATTACGAACTCGCATTCACCGCGCCGGCTGCGCTTCGCGACGCGATCGTCGCGCTCGCGAGTGCGGGGATGCCGCTGACGCGCATCGGGCGCGTCGTCGCGGGGCAGGGCGCGAGCGCGCACCGTCGCGACGGTACGTCGTGGTCACCCGGGCGCGTGGGTTACGAGCACTTCGCCGATCGCCCCGCGCCTTGAGCGGAAGCGTGGCACCCGGCTGACGGAGACGGCGTCTTGCCCGCAGCATGTCGTCGAACCCGGTCGAGCCTTAGGGCGTCGTGCGTGCTTCGCCCATCACGGCTGCCACCCGCGCTCGCAGCGTCGGCAGCACCTCGGCCTCGAACCATGGGTTCGCCTTGAACCAGCCCACGTTGCGCGGGCTCGGATGCGGCAGCGGCACCACGTCGGGCGCGTAGTCGCGGAAGGCGCGCACGGTGTCGGTGAGGGTCGCGCCGCGCCGCGCGCCGAGGAAATACGCCTGCGCGTACTGGCCGATCAGGAGCGTCAGCCCGACGCGCGGCAACATGGGCAGCAGGCGGCCGTGCCACGTCGCGCGACATTCGGGACGGGGCGGTGCATCGCCGCCGCCGGCGCGGCCGGGATAGCAGAAGCCCATCGGCACGATGGCGACGGTCGCGGCGTCGTAGAACGTCTCCGCATCGAGCCCGAGCCAGTCGCGCAATCGGCGACCGCTCGCGTCGTCCCACGGAATGCCGCTGGCATGCACGCGCGTGCCGGGGGCCTGGCCCACGATCAGCAGTCGCGCCGTCGGCGAGGCGCGCACCACCGGTCGTGGCCCGAGCGGCAGGTGCGCTTCGCACAACCGGCAGGCGCGGATGTCGTCGAGCAGCCGGTCGAGGGTGGGCGCGTCGTCCATGTCGCCAGCATGCCGCGCGGTGCCGGAATGGCGGCCGTACGTCAGGGCAGCAGCTTGCCGGGATTGAGGATGCCGTCCGGGTCGAACGCGGCCTTCACCGCGCGCATCAGCGCCAGCGTTTCCGGCGTGACCGCCAGCGGCATGAAGTCGCGCTTGGCGAGGCCGATGCCGTGCTCGCCCGACAGCGTGCCGCCGAGCGCCACGGTGAGGGCGAACACCCCCGACAGCGCGGCATCCGCGCCGGCGCACTGTGCGGCATCGGCCGGGTCGTACAGGATGTTGACGTGCAGGTTGCCATTGCCCGCATGCCCGAAGCAGACGATCGGCAGCGCGGCGTCGGCGGCGATGTCCTGCACGCCGTCGACGAGCGCGGGAATGCGCGAGACCGGCACTACGACGTCCTCGTTGATCTTGCCGGCCGCGAGCGTGCGCAGCGCGGGCGAGAGCGCCTTGCGCGCAGCCCACAGCCGCTCACGCGCCGCGTCGTCCGCCGCCGCATCCAGGGAAAGCAGCGCGTCGTTCCTGGCCGCCGCGGCGAGCGCCGCGACCGACGCCTCGAGCGTTTCCGCGTCGCCATCGGCTTCGATCATCAGCAGGGCGCCGGCCTCGTGAGGCAGGTCCGCTCCGCCGACGTCGCGTGCGAGGCGGACCGCCTGCGCATCCATGAACTCCAGCATCGACGGCGTCACCGGCTGCGCCATCAGGCGTGCGACCGCATCGGCCGCGCCGGTGACGTCGCGATACACCGCGCGCACGGCACGCCGCGCAGCCGGCGTCGGCACCAGCCGCAGCGTCGCCTCGACGATCAGCGCGAGCGTGCCTTCGCTGCCGACGAGCAGGCGCTGCAGGTCGTAGCCGGTCGCGCCTTTCGTGGTGGCGCTGCCGCAGGTGACGAGCTCGCCCGCACCCGTCACCGCGGTGAGCGCGAGCACGTTGTCGCGGCTCGCGCCGTACTTCACCGCGCGCGGGCCACCCGCATTGCAGGCGAGGTTCCCGCCGACCGTGCTGAAGCCCGCGCTGGTGGGATCGGGCGGCCAGAACAGGCCATGCGGCGCGAGCGCGGCCTGCAGGTCGCCGTTGAGCACGCCGGGTTGCACGATCGCGCAGCGATCGCCCGGGCGGATGTCGACGATGCGATCCATGCGCTCGAAGGAGACGACGACGCCACCGGCCACCGGCACCGCCGCACCGGTCGTATTGGTGCCGCGTCCCCGTGCGACGACCGGGACGCGATGCCGGCGGCACGCGCGCACGAGCGCGAGCACCTGCGCCGCGTCGCGTGGCAGCGCGACCGCATCGGGCATCGCTTCGCGACGCGAGTTGTCGTAGGCATACGTGAGCCGTTCGGCGCGGTCCGTGCGCCAGCCGTCACCGAGGAGGCTCGCGAGCTCGCGATCGAGTTTATCGGGCAGGGCGCTCACGGGCGACGCCACCGGCGTGCGGGCAGGGCGAGCAGCAGCGCCGGCACCACCACCCACGCGAACTCGGACGCGACCACGACGAGTCCGCGCGCACTGAAGAACCCGGCACCGATCGGCGAAACCTCGATCGGTCGCCGTGGCGCGAAGACGCGCGCGTCCGACAACGGCCAGCCGATCATCACGCCGGGGCCGCCGTTGGTGAGCAGGTCGAGCAGCGGATGCGAGGCCGCGCAGGCGAAGACGAACGCGCCGGCTTGTCGCGGCGTGCTGCCGAGCCGTTTCGCCGCCGCCATCGCCACGAGCGCGACGGCGAGCGCGAACACCAGCGAGTGGCTGAACCCGCGATGCGCGAGTGGCGTGCCGGGTGCGACGCCGACGAGCAGGCCGAGCGTGTCGAGGTCCGGCAGCATGGACGCGGCCAGCCCGGCGAACAGCAGCCGCGTCGGGATCGCTCGGGCGATGCGCAGCGCAAGCGGCACCGTGAAGTGACCCATGATGCTCGGCATCAGGCGTCGTCCGTGCGGAACGCGTCGCGGATCCAGTGCAGCGTGGGCCGTTGCGCATCGCCGCTCGCGTCCACCACGTCGAAGCGGCAGGGCGCGTCGGCCCAGCGCGGATGCGCGGCGAGGTACGCGCGCGCGGCCTGCACCAGTCGGCGTCGCTTGGTCGCCGTGATCGATTGCGCGCCGCCGCCGAAGCGGTCGTCGGCGCGATAGCGGACCTCGACGAAGACGAGGACGTCGCCGTCGTGCATCACGAGGTCGAGCTCGCCGAAGCGATACGTGGCGTTCGCCGCAACCGGCGCGAGCCCGGCGCGGACGAGGTGCGCGCGCGCCGCAGCCTCGACGGCCGCGCCGCGCGCACGCGTGCCGGCGTCAGCGCGCGGCGGCGAGGGGAGCCGGATCGCCACCGGCGAACGTCGACCAGGCCGGCGTGCGCTGCACGTTGCCGAAACCGTCGAGGCGCAGGACGCCGGTCGCGCCTTCGATCGAGGCGTCGGCCTCGCGGCCGAGGCGGTCGAGGTAGGCGGTGAGCTGCCAGGCGTCGAAGCCGAACGCGAACAGGCGGCCCGCCGCGCCGCGCGCACTGCCGAGCCGCGCACCCGTGGCCTCGGCGGTGCCGAGGCCGCGCACGCCGCGCGTCAGCCACGTCTCGCTCGGGAAGGCGATGCCGTCGAGGACGCGATCGTCCGCGGCCTTGCCGGTGCCGGTGAGGATCTGCGACGTCGCCACCATCGGCTTGCCCGACAGGCCCGCGGCTTGCAGGCGCGGCACCGCGGTGCGCGCGACGTTGCCGCGCGTGGCGAGGAACACGGCATCGACCTCCTTGCCCGCGATCGTGGGTGCGAAGTCGGCGGCGCCGTCGTCGGCGACCCCGACGACGCTCGCGCCGGCGGCGGCGAGGCGTTCGCGCAAAGCGGCGACCGCGCGGCGCTGCGAGTCGTCCTCGCTCGCGACCACCAGCACGTGCCGCGCACCCTTGCGCTGCAGGAAATCGGCGGCGGCGATGCCTTCGTCTTCCGGCGACAGGGAAAAGCTCGACTGGCCCTTCGGCGTCGCCTGCGTGCCGCGGTTGAGGGCGAGCGTCGACACCGGCAGCGTGCCGCGCGCGAACAGCGCGCCGACCTCGTCGCGGCCGAGCGGGCCGACGATGAAGTCGTTGCCTTCGCCGGCGGCCCGGTCGTACGCGGCGAGCGCGCCGTTCGGCGTGCCGGCGGTGTCGTAGAAACGGATTTCGGGGCGACGTCGCGTCTCGCCGTAGTAGCCGGCGAGGAAGCCGTCGCGCACCGGTCGCGCGGCGGCCGACAGCGAGCCGGACAGCGGCAGCAGCACCGCGAGCTTCACCGGCGGACGGTAGCCGTCGCGGTCCGCGGGCGGGCGGTCGTCGAAATTCCAGCCCGCGCGCGCGAACGGATGCGGCAGCGGCAGGCCGCGGCGGAGTAGTGCACGGCCCACGTAGGCATAGAGCGGATCGTCCGCCGCGAGGCGCGCGGCTTCGCGCTGGAGCGTCGCGTCGTCGAGCTTCGCGATCAGGCGGTCGATCTGCGCCTCGCTGTCGCGCCGGGCGGTGCCCGTCTGCGTGCCGAGCGCCTGCGCGAGGGCATGCGCCTCGCGGATCGCGTCGCGTTCGGTGGTGTCGGCGACCTGCGTCGGCCCGGTGGGGCGGACGGGGCCCGGCGCGCAGCCGAAGACGAGGGACGAGGCGAGCAGCACGGCGGCGAGCCGTGCGATCGGTCGGGCGGGGACGCGGCTGGACGTGATGGACATGCGCTCGGGGGACGGCGTGGACCGGGTTAGGATTCTACCTGCGCCCTCGTGCAGGACCATGATGTCAACGCCCGGCACGCTCCACGTCGTCGCCACCCCGATCGGCAACCTCGGCGACCTCGGCGCCCGCGCACTGGAGATCCTCCGCACCGTCGACGCCGTCTGCGCCGAGGACACGCGCCACACGCGCCAGTTGCTCGCCCATTTCGGCGTCGAGGCGACGCTCGTCGCGCTGCACCAGCACAACGAGGACGCGCAGGCCGCGCAGCTGGTCGCGCGCCTGCTGGCCGGGCAGAGCCTCGCCCTCGTCAGCGACGCCGGCACGCCGCTGGTGAGCGATCCGGGGTTCCGGCTGGTGCGCGCGGCGCGCGAGGCCGGCCTCCGCGTCTCGCCCGTTCCCGGCGCCTGCGCCGCGATCGCGGCGCTGAGCGTCGCGGGCGTCGCCTCCGACCGCTTCGCCTTCGAAGGCTTCCTCCCCGCGAAGTCGGCCGCACGACGCGAGCGCCTGGCCGCGCTCGTCGCCGAGCCGCGGACATTGATCTTCTACGAGGCCTCGCACCGCATCGAGGAGACGATTGCCGACTTCGCGGCCGTCTTCGGGCCCCGCCATGCCGTGCTCGCCCGCGAGCTCACCAAGCTGTTCGAAACCGTGCTCGACGGCGACCTGGCGTCGCTGCACGCCGCGGTGTCCGCCGACCCCAACCAGCGTCGGGGCGAGTTCGTCCTGGTCGTCGAGGGCGCGCCCGAGGACGCGGACGCCGTGCTGGCCGAGGGCCGCCGCGTCTACGCGAAGCTCTGCGAGCACATGAAGCCCTCGCAGGCGGCCAAGGTCGCCGCCGACCTCACCGGCGCGCCGCGCAAGGCGCTGTACGGCGGCGAGCCCGGCTGAACGGCCGCTCGGCCCCACGATTTCCCACGGCCGCCATCGGGAAGTGGCCGGGTCCCGTAGAATCGCCCGCGGCGGAGTCGGCCAGACAGTCGCGTCATCTTCGGATGCCGAGGAAAGTCCGGGCTCCACAGGGCACGGTGCCAGGTAACGCCTGGGCGGCGCGAGCCGACGGAAAGTGCAACAGAGAGAGACCGCCGAACGGCCGCAAGGCGCGTGGCAAGGGTGAAACGGTGCGGTAAGAGCGCACCGCGAGTCCGGCAACGGACCGGCACGGCAAACCCCACCGGGAGCAAGACCAAATAGGGAGGCGATGCCGCGGCCCGCGGTGCCTCCGGGTAGGTTGCTTGAGCGCAGGCGGTGACGCCTCGCCTAGAGGAATGACTGTCCACGACAGAACCCGGCTTACCGGCCGGCTCCGCCGCTTTCCTTGACGATCAAGCACTTGGCGCAAGCGGCCGTATCGGCCCGCGCCGACGGGCGGTCGCCCGCGTGAAGCCGGCCGTAGCCCCTGTGGATACCCGGTGAAGATTCCACGCCAAGTTCCTGTTGTCTCAAGTTTTGAGACAAAACAGGGGGTTGTGGATAAAGTTTGAACAAGTATCTCAAGTGTGCCGCAAGTTGTTGACTTCACTTATAAAAATGACCGCGTCGGATTGTTGACAACCCCTTGGGCGGGGCATATGGTGGGTCCCTGTGGGAAAACCGGGTATTCCGTGGTTTTCCTCTCTTCGATCAAGCCCGCGTGAAGACGGGCGAGCGCAGGGGCCAACGTCGTGTTCCAGGGCGAAACCGCCATCACCATCGATGACAAAGGGCGAATGGCGATTCCAACCGCCTATCGCGACGTCATCGCGCGCGAGTGCGGCGGCCGCCTGGTGTTCACCTACAACCCGTTCGAAGCGGGTTCGCTCTACCTCTATCCGCAGCCGGTCTGGGAGCGCGTGCGCGACCAGGTCAACGCGCTGCCGCGCACCAAGAGCGCGAACCGCACCTTCCAGCTGAAGCTGGTGGGCGCCGCCACCTTCGTCGAGCCCGACGCCAACGGCCGCATCTCCATTCCCGCCAGCCAGCGCACCGCCGTCGGCATGGACCGCCGCGCCGTGCTGCTCGGGATGGGCGACAAATTCGAACTGTGGAGCGAGCAGGCGCACCACGCCCAGATCCGCCAGGTCATCACCGACGGCGATCTGAGCGACGACCTGCTCGATCTGGCGCTGTGACGGTGGGTGGCATCGAGCGCGGTGCGCTCGCCGGCCACCTCCCGGTGATGTACGCGCAGGTCTTGGACGGGCTGCGAGTCGTGGGGGATGGAACGTATCTGGACGGCACGTTCGGTCGCGGCGGGCATGCCCGCGGCGTGCTCGAGCGGTTGGGCCCCGGAGGGCGCCTGCTGGTGATGGACAAGGATCCCGACGCGATCGCCGTCGCCGAACGCGAGTTCGGCGCGGATCCGCGCGTCTCGATCTTCCGCGGCTCCTTCGCGGCGCTCGGCCACTGGGGCGCCACCGCCGCCGGCCTCGACGGCGTGCTGTTCGACCTCGGCGTCTCCTCGCCGCAGCTGGACGTCGCCGAGCGCGGCTTCTCGTTCGGCAAGGACGGCCCGCTCGACATGCGCATGGACCCCGAGTCCGGCGTCAGCGCGGCCGACTGGCTCGCCACCGCATCGGAGAAGGACATCGCCGACGTGCTGTGGACGTATGGCGACGAGCGCCAGAGCCGCCGCATCGCGCGCACCATCGTCGCGCGCCGCGAGGCCCAGCCGCTGCTGCGCACCGCGCAGCTCGCCGACCTGATCGCCTCGGTGGTGCCGCGCGGCGACCAGAAGATCCATCCGGCCACGCGTTCGTTCCAGGCGATCCGCATCCACGTCAATCGCGAACTCGGCGACCTCCAGGACGGCCTCGACGCCGCGATGGATCGCCTCAAGCCCGGCGGCCGCCTCGCGGTGATCAGCTTCCATTCGCTGGAAGACCGCATCGTCAAGCAGTTCATCGCGCGCCATGCGAAGGCGCCCGCGGGCAACCGGCGCCTGCCGGTCGAGCTCGAGTTCACGCCGACGCTGCGCGACGTGAGCGGCGCGCTGAAGGCGGAGGACGCGGAAACGGCCGTCAATCCGCGCGCCCGCAGCGCCGTGCTGCGCGTCGCCGAGAAGCTGGAGCGCGCCGCATGATCGGCCGCGTGCTGCTCGCCGTGCTGGTGGTCGCCAACGTGGCGACCGCGCTCGCGGTCGTCGAGACGCGTCAGCACCACCGCCAGCTGTTCGCGCAGGCGACGAAGCTGGAGAAGGCGCGCGACGAACTCAACATCGAATTCGGCCGCCTGCAGCTCGAGCAGGCGACGTGGGCCGAATCCAATCGCATCGACCAGGTCGCCCGCGAGCGGCTCGGCATGAAGTTTCCGGAAGGCAGCGAAACCGTGGTGATCCGTCCATGAGGACTCCGGGCGAGCATCGCCGCAACCGCAACGAGCGCCGCGAGGGGCTCGAGCCGATGCGTCGCCTGCGCGCATTGCTCGGCGGCGCCGGCGGCAGCCGCGGTCGCGCGCGCATGGACCTGCGCATGCGCCTGCTCGGCCTCGCCGCAGTGATGGGCCTGTGCTCGTTCGCGCTCGTCGCGCGTGCCTTCTACATCCAGGTGCTCGACCGCGACTTCTACGTCGCGCAGGGCCAGGCGCGCTCGCTGCGCGAGATCCCGATCCCGACCTCGCGCGGCATGATCACCGACCGCAACGGCGAGCCGCTCGCGGTGTCGACGCCGGTCGAGTCGATCTGGGGCAATCCGCAAGAGCTGCTCAAGAGCCCGCAGCGCCTTCCGGCACTCGCAGCCGCGCTCGGCGTGCCGGTCGACGTGCTGCAGCGCAAGCTCGGGCAGAAAGCGGGCAAGGAGTTCATCTACCTCAAGCGCCGCATCAATCCCGACGAGGCGCAGCAGATCCTCGCGCTCGGCATTCCGGGCGTTTCGAGCCAGCGCGAATACCGCCGCTTCTATCCGCAGGGCGAAGCCATCGCGCAGGTGCTGGGCTTCACCAACATCGACGACGAAGGTCAGGAAGGCCTCGAGCTCGCCTTCGACGAGTGGCTGCGCGGCAAGCCCGGCGCCAAGCGCGTGCTGCGCGACGGCCGCGGCCGCGTGCTGGAGAACGTCGACCTCGTGCGCGCCGCCGAGCCCGGCCGCGACCTCACGCTCACCATCGACCGCCGCATCCAGTTCCTCGCCTACCGTGAGCTGCGCAATGCGCTGCTCTCGCACGGTGCGGCGAGCGGCTCGATCGTCGTGCTCGACGTCGCGACCGGCGAAGTGCTCGCGATGGCGAACCTGCCGACGTTCAATCCGAACGCGGTCGGTACCACCGACCGCGACGCACACCGCAACCGCGCGATCACCGACGTGCTGGAGCCCGGCTCGACGATGAAGCCGATCACGATCGCCGCGGCGCTCGCGAAGGGCATCGTCACCCCGACGACGCCGATCGACCTCTCCCCGGGCTGGATGAAGCTCGGCAAGTACACCATCCGCGACCACAGCAACTACGGGATGCAGACGGTCACGGGCGTCATCACCAAGAGCTCGAACATCGGCGCGAGCAAGATCGTCGCGCGTCTGGACGACCACTACTACTACGACTTCGTGCGCAACTTCGGCTACGGCCGCAAGCCGGGCAGCGGCTTCCCGGGCGAGTCGGCGGGCGTCGTCGCATCGCCGGCGAACTGGAACGGCCTGCAGAAGGCGACGATGTCCTACGGCTACGGCTTGTCGGCGACGCCGCTGCAGATCGCCGTCGCCTATGCGGCCATCGCGAACGGCGGCCGCCTGACCACGCCGACGTTCGTGCGCGGCGAGCGCGGCCAGGTGCGTCGCGTGCTCGACCCGAAGGTCGCGGGCGAGGTCATGAAGATGATGCAGACGGTGACCGAGACCGGCGGCACCGCGACGCAGGGCGCGATCCTCGGCTACCACGTCGCAGGCAAGACCGGCACCGCGCGCATGTTCAACGGCCGGGGCGGGTACTCGCAGAAGTACATCGCCTACTTCGCCGGCGTCGTGCCGGTCGACAATCCGCGCTTCGCGACGGTGGTCGTCGTCAACGACCCCGATCCTTCGAAGGGCGGCTACTTCGGCGGCCTGGTGTCGGCCCCGGTGTTCAAGTCGGTGATGGAAGGCTCGCTCCGCCTGATGGACGTGCCGCCGGACGACATCGAGACCTGGCTCGCCGCGCAGGACAAGGCGAACGGCGCCGCGCCGCGCACCGTGGCCGCGACGGCGCCGGTCGATTCGGCCGACGACGAGCCGATGCCGCTCGACGTGCAGGTGACGCCATGACGCGCGCCATGCGCCTCGCCGAACTGCTTCCCGACGTCGACGGCATCCCCGTCGACCTCGTCGTCTCGGGCCTCGTTCAGGACAGCCGCGAGGTCCGGCCGGGCGATGCCTTCGTCGCGATCGCCGGCTTCGGCGCGCACGGCCTCGGCTTCGTCGATGCGGCCCGGGCGCGCGGCGCAGCCGTCGTGCTGTTCGAGCCGCCGGCCCCCGCCGGGTTCGACGTGCCGGCCGACGCCATCGCCGTGCCGGGCCTGCGCGCACGACTGGGTGATATGGCGCACCGGCTGCATGGCCGGGCGAGCGAGGCGATGACGGTGGTCGGCGTGACCGGCACCAACGGCAAGACCACGACGGTCCAGCTCATCGCGCAGGCCTGGACGCTGCGCGGCACGACCGCCGCGACCATCGGCACGCTCGGCGCCGGCCTCTACGGCCGCACCGAGCCGACCGGATTCACCACCCCGCTCGTGCTGCGCCTGCATGCGCTCATCGGCGGGTTGCACGACGGCGGTGCGCAGGCGCTCGCTATGGAAGTGAGCTCGCACGCGCTCGACCAGGGCCGCGTCGACGGCGTGCGCTTCGACGTCGCCGTGTTCACCAACCTCACGCGCGACCATCTGGACTACCACGGCACGATGGCCGCGTACGGCGCCGCCAAGGCACGCCTGTTCGGCTGGCCGGGCCTCGGTGCCGCCGTCGTCAATCTCGACGACGAGTACGGCCGCCAGCTGTTCGGTGCGCTGCCGGCCGCGGTGCGCGCGATCGGCCTGAGCTCGCGCGGCGCGGACGGCGCCACGTTGCGTGCGGACGGCCTGCGACTTGATGCCTCAGGGCTCGCCTTCGACCTCGTGACGGACGCCGGCCGCGCGCCGGTGCGTTCGTCGCTGCTCGGCCGCTTCAACGTCGACAACCTGCTCGCCGTCGCGGGCGTGCTGAGCGCGCTCGGCGCGGAGCTCGGCGACGTCGCCGACACGCTCTCGCGCCTGCAGCCGGTCGCCGGCCGCATGAACCGCCTCGGCGGGGACGGGCGTCCGCTCGTCGTCGTCGACTATGCGCATACGCCGGACGCGCTCGAGCAGGCGCTCGCGACGCTGCGCGCGCATACGAAGGGGCGCCTGCTGTGCGTCTTCGGTTGCGGCGGCGAGCGCGACGCCGGCAAGCGTCCGCAGATGGGCGCGATCGCCGAGCGGCTCGCGGACGTCGCGATCGTCACCGACGACAACCCGCGCAGCGAGGACGGCGACGCCATCGTCGCCGCGATTCTCGAAGGCTTCGCCGACCGCGACCGTGCGCGCGTGCTGCGCGATCGTCGCAGCGCCATCCGCGAGGCCATCGCGCAGGCGGTCGACGACGACGTCGTGCTGATCGCCGGCAAGGGCCACGAGCCGTACCAGGAGATCGCGGGCGTGAAGCATCCGTTCGACGACGCCGTCGTGGCGCGCGAAGCGCTGGAGGTCTGCGCATGAGGCCGCTGCGCCTGTCCGAAATCGCCGCGATGACGGCCGGACGCGTGGTCGGCGAGGACGTCGTCGTCGAACGCCTGCTCACCGACACCCGCGGGCTCGCGGCGGTCGATCCGTCGGTGCGCGCCGCGGGCCTGTTCGTCGCACTCAAGGGCGAACGCTTCGACGGCCACGACCATGTCGCGGCCGCGGCCGACGCCGGCCTCGGTGCCGCGCTCGTCTCGCGCGTCTGCGACGGCCTGCCGCAGGTGCTGGTCGGTGACACGCAGCTCGCGCTCGCGGACCTGGCCCGCGGACTCCAGGCCTCGCGCACGACGAAGGTCGTGGCGGTCACCGGCAGCAACGGCAAGACCAGCGTCAAGACACTCGTGCTCGCCATCCTCGAGCAGGCCGGGCGCACCTATGCGAACCCCGGCAACCGCAACAACGAGATCGGCCTGCCGCTCGCCGTGATCGAAGCGCCGGAAGACGCCGAATTCGCGATCTACGAGATGGGCGCCGGTGCCCCGGGCGACATCGCCTACCTGACCGCCATCGCGCGTCCGGACGTCTCGCTCGTCAACAACGTGGCGCCGGCGCACCTCGAACGACTGGGCTCGCTGCTAGGCGTCGCCGACACCAAGTGCGCGATCTACGACGCGCTGCCGGCGTCCGGTGTCGCCGTGATCAATGCCGACGACAGCTTCGCGCCGTACTTCGCCGAGCGCGCCGCGGGTCGCCGCCACATCCGCTTCGGACTGGAGACCAGCGCCGACGTCACCGCACGCGACGTGCGCCTGACTGACGATGGTTCCACGTTCACGCTCGTCACGCCCGAAGGCGAGGCCGCGATCTCGCTCGCGATGTCGGGCCGGCACAACGTGCGCAATGCGCTCGCCGCCGCCTCGCTCGCGCTCGGTGCCGGCGTGCCGCTCGCGACGATCGCGCGTGGCCTCGGTGCGGCCCGACCGGTCGCCGGTCGCCTGGTCACGCATCGCCTGCCGCATGGCGCCACGCTCATCGACGACAGCTACAACGCGAACCCGGGCTCGCTGGCGGCGGCCATCGACACGCTCGCCGCCATGCCCGGCACTTCGTGGCTGGTGCTGGGCGACATGCGCGAGCTGGGTGACGACGCGCTCGCGCTGCATGCGCAGGCCGGCACGCGCGCCCGCGAAGCCGGCATCGCGCGCCTCTACGCGCTCGGCCCGCTCAGCGCCGCGGCCGTCGAGGCGTTCGGTGCGAACGGCCGCCATTTCGAATCCCATGACGCGCTCGCCGATGCGCTGCGCGCGGACCTCTCCGCCGACGTCCGCGTGCTAGTGAAGGGCTCGCGCGGCAGCGCGATGGACCGCATCGTCGCCGCCCTTTTGAACGGATCGCCCCATGCTGCTTGAACTCACCCGCTGGCTCGAGCAGCTGCAGAGCCACTTCGGCCTGTTCGGCTACCTCACGTTCCGCGGGATCCTCTCGGCGCTGACGTCGCTGTTCCTGTCGCTGTGGATCGGCCCGGCGGTGATCCGGCGCCTGGGCCAGCTCAAGGCCGGCGGGCAGCCGATCCGCACCGACGGCCCGAAGTCGCATTTCTCGAAGGCCGGCACGCCGACGATGGGCGGCGCGCTGATCCTGCTGACGGTGCTCGCCTCGGTGCTGCTGTGGGGCGACCTGCGCAACAAGTACGTCTGGGTCGTGCTCGCGGTGATGGTCGCCTTCGGTGCGATCGGCTGGTGGGACGACTGGATCAAGATCGTGCGTCGCGACCCGAACGGCATGAAGTCGCGCACCAAGTACTTCCTGCAGTCGGTGTTCGGCCTCGGCGCCGGCCTGTTCCTCTATTACACGGCCGACGTGCCGGCGGCGACGACGTTCTACATCCCGCTGTTCAAGATGGTGGCGCTGCCGCTGGTCTCGATCAGCTTCGTCTTCATCGCCTACCTGTGGATCGTCGGCTTCTCCAATGCGGTGAACCTCACCGACGGACTCGACGGCCTGGCGATCATGCCCACCGTGCTGGTGGCCTGCGCGCTTGGCGTCTTCGCCTACGCCTCGGGCAATGCGGTGTTCTCGAACTACCTGCAGATCCCGCAGATTCCGGGTGCCGGCGAACTCATCGTCATCTGCGCGGCGATCGCCGGCGCGGGACTCGGCTTCCTGTGGTTCAACACCTATCCGGCGATGGTGTTCATGGGCGACATCGGCGCCCTCGCGCTGGGTGCGGTCCTCGGCACCATCGCGGTCATCGTCCGTCAGGAACTGGTGCTGGTGATCATGGGCGGCATCTTCGTCATCGAGACGCTCTCGGTGATGATCCAGGTGGCCAGCTTCAAGCTCACCGGCAGGCGCGTCTTCAAGATGGCGCCGATCCACCACCACTTCGAGCTCAAGGGCTGGCCCGAGCCGCGCGTCATCGTGCGCTTCTGGATCATCTCGGTGGTGCTCGTCCTCGTCGGCCTCGCCACGTTGAAGGTGCGCTGATGGACGCTTCCCGCCAGGCCACCCGCTTCGATGCCATCACCGGCCGCTTCGACCCGTGGCTGCTCGGCCTCATCGGTGCGCTGCTCTGCCTCGGCATCGTGATGGTCGGCTCGAGTTCGGTCGCGCAGGCGACGAGCCCGACCTACTACCTCGGCAAGCACCTCGTCTTCCTCACCGCCGGTTCCATCGCGGCGGCGTGGGCGATGCGGACGGAGCTGAAGTTCGTCGAGCGCTACGCGCAGTGGATGCCGATCATCGGTCTCGTGCTGCTGCTGATGGTGGCGGTGCCGGGCCTCGGGGTGACCGTGAAGGGCGCGCGTCGCTGGATCAACCTCGGCGTCACCAACTTCCAGCCGGTCGAGGCGGTGAAGCTGATGATGGTCATCTGGCTGGCCGCCTTCCTCAAGCGCTTCAGCGAGGAAGTCAGCGCCAGCTGGAAGGCGATCATCAAGGTGATCGGCGTGGCGCTCGCGTTCGCGGGCGTCCTGCTCGCGGTGCAGAAGGACTTCGGCTCCTCCGCGCTCATCCTCGCGATGACGGCGGGCATGCTGGTGCTCGGTGGTGCGAACCTGCCGCGGCTGGTCGGCCCGGTGGTCGCGCTGATCCCGCTTGCCGGCGCGATGATCCTGCTCGAGCCCTACCGCGTGCGCCGCCTGACCTCGTTCACCGATCCGTTCAAGGATCCATTCGGCGACGGCTACCAGCTGGCGAACGCGCTGATGGCGGTCGGTCGCGGCGAATGGTTCGGCGCGGGGCTGGGTGCCTCCGTGCACAAGATGTCCTACCTGCCCGAGGCGCATACCGACTTCATCATGGCGGTGATCGCCGAGGAGCTCGGCTTCGTGGGCGTCTGTGTGGTGATCGCGCTGTACGCGGGGCTGGTCGCCCGCGCCATGTGGGTGGGCCTGCAGTGCGTGGAGATGCGCCGCCACTTCGCCGGCTACTGCGCGTTCGGCGTGGCGCTGTGGATCGGCATCCAGAGCACGGTGTCGATCGGCGTGAACCTCGGCCTGCTGCCGACCAAGGGCCTCACGCTGCCGCTGATCTCCTATGGCGGCTCGTCGATCGCGATGACGATGGCGGCGATGGGCCTGCTGCTGCGCATCTCGTATGAACTCGAGCGCGCGCGTCGCCAGGTGGCGCTGCGTCGCGACGTGCCCGCGTCGAATGCCGACAGCGTGGCGCCGTCGATGCAGCGCTCGAACGCCGTCGGCACCCCGCCGGCCGCGAGCGTCACGCCCCTGGGGCGCCCCGACCCGCGCGGCACCAGCCGCCTGCGTCCGCGCGTCGAACCCACGTTCGGGCGCCACAGCGCATGACGCAGACGCACGCCAATGCAGGCGGGCAGGGCGGGGTGATGATCCTCGCCGGCGGCACGGGCGGCCACATCTTCCCGGGACTCGCCGTCGCGCACGAACTGCGCCGGCGCGGCGTCGCGGTCGGCTGGCTCGGAAGCGCGGGCGGCATGGAGACGCGCCTGGTGCCGCAGCACGGGATCGAGGTCGACACCATCGCGATCCGCGGCGTGCGCGGCAAGGGCGTCGCGACGCTGCTCGCTGCTCCCTTCAAGCTGCTGTCCGCGGTCTCGGCCGCGCGGGGCGTGCTGTCGCGTCGCCGACCGCGCGCGGTGATCAGTTTCGGTGGCTTCGCCGCGGGCCCGGGCGGCCTCGCCGCGAAGCTCGCCGGCGTGCCGCTGTACGTGCACGAGCAGAACCGCGCGCCCGGCATGACCAACCGCGTCCTGTCCCGCATGGCGCGCCGCGTGCTTACCGGCTTTCCCGATACTTTCTCTGGCGAGACCGTGGTCGGCAATCCGGTTCGCACGGAAATCGCCGACGTCGCACCGCCCGCGGCACGTTTCGACGGACGCGACGGCCCGCTGCGCCTGCTGGTGCTCGGCGGGAGCCAGGGCGCGGCCGCGCTGAATCGTGCGGTGCCCGCTGCCCTCGCATCGCGCGGTGATGCCGGTGCGTGGCAGGTGCGCCACCAGTGCGGCGAGAAGATGCTCGACGACGCGCGTGCGGCCTATCGCGACGCCGGCGTGGAGGCTTCCGTCGAGCCGTTCATCGCCGACATGGCCGCTGCCTACGCCTGGGCCGACCTCGTCGTCTGCCGCGCCGGCGCGCTCACGCTCGCCGAACTCTGCGCCGTCGGCGTCGCCAGCGTGCTGGTGCCGTTCCCGCAGGCGGTCGACGACCACCAGACCAAGAACGCGCGCTTCCTCGTCGAGCGCGGCGCGGCGCGACTGTTGCCGCAGGGCGAGCACCTCGCCACCCAGCTCGCCGACGCCTTGCAGTCGCTCGGCTCCCGCGAGGCGCTGCGCCCGATGGCCGAGGCCGCCCGCGCGCTTGCGCGACCCGACGCGGCCGCCCGCGTCGCCGACCTCGTGATGGAAGCGATCCCCATGGAACAGGCCGCATGAGCGCGACGCATCGCCATCGCCTCCTCGAGAACGCCGCGGAAGGCGGCGCGCGCGTGCACTTCGTCGGCATCGGCGGCGTCGGCATGAGCGGCATCGCCGAAGTGATGTGCACGCTCGGCTACCAGGTGTCGGGCTCGGACAATGCCGACAACGCCACCACCCGGCGTCTGGCCCGCATCGGCATCACCGTGCATCGCGGCCACGACGCGGCGAACGTCGACGGCGTCGAATGCCTCGTCGTCTCCAGCGCGATCAAGGCCGACAATCCCGAACTGCTGGCCGCGCGCGAGCAGCGCATCCCGATCGTGCCGCGCGCCGAGATGCTCGCCGAGCTGATGCGCTTCAAGCGCGGCATCGCCATTGCCGGCACGCACGGCAAGACCACCACGACCTCGCTCACCGCCAGCGTGCTGGGCGAGGGCGGCATCGACCCGACGTTCGTGATCGGCGGCCAGCTGCTCGCCGCCGGCGCCAACGCGAAGCTCGGCGGCGGCCAGTGGCTGGTGGCCGAGGCCGACGAGTCCGACGGCAGCTTCCTGCGCCTGAACCCGCAGATCGCGGTCGTCACCAACATCGACGCCGACCACCTCGAGAACTACGGCGGCGACTTCGCCAAGGTGCGCGCCGCGTTCGACGAATTCCTGCACCGCCTGCCGTTCTACGGGCTCGCGGTGCTCTGCATCGACGACGAGGAAGTCGCTGCGCTCGCGCGCAGCGCCACGCGCAACGTGCTCACCTACGGCTTCGCGCCGGAGGCCGACGTGCGCGCCGAGGACGTCGTGCAGGACGGCGCGCGCATGCGGTTCACCCTGTGCCTGCCCGATGGCAAGCGCTGCGGCGTGACGCTCGCGATGCCCGGCCGCCACAACGTGCAGAACGCACTCGCCGCGGCGGCGGTCGGCTGGCAGCTCGGCGTCGAGCAGCCGGCGATCTGCCGTGCGCTCGAGAATTTCGCCGGCATCGGTCGCCGCTTCAACCTGCTTGCGCAGGTGCCGGTCGACGGCGGCACGGTCACGCTCGTCGACGACTACGGCCACCATCCGAAGGAACTCGATGCGGTGTTCAAGGCCGCGCGCGGCGGTTGGGGCGACAAGCGCCTCGTCGTCGCGTTCCAGCCGCATCGCTACAGCCGCACGCGCGACCTGTTCGACGACTTCGCCGCCGTGCTGTCGGGCGTCGACGTGCTCGTGCTCACCGAGGTGTACGCCGCGGGCGAGCAGCCGATCGCGGGCGCCGACGCCAAGTCGCTGGCGCGTGCGATCCGCGCGCGGGGCCGTGCCAATCCCGTCGTGGTGCAGCGCGCCGCGGACCTCGCGTCCGTGCTGCCCGACATCCTCCAGGCCGACGACCTGCTGCTGATGATGGGCGCGGGCGACATCGGCGCCGCCGCGCAGCAGATCGCGGCGAACGGTTTCGAAGGAGCCGCGTCTTGAGCCTCGTCGTCGCGCCCCCGCGCATCCAGGATCCGGCCGACTTCGGTCGCGTCGCCGTGCTGATGGGCGGCACCAGCTCCGAGCGCGAAGTCTCGCTCGACTCCGGTCGCAACGTGCTGGAGGCGCTGCAGTCGAAGGGCGTCGAGGCGTTCGCCGTCGACGGCATTCCCGCGCTGGTCGATGCGATCCGCGACGGTCGCGTCGATCGCGTCTTCAACATCCTGCACGGCAACAAGGGCGGGGGCGAGGACGGCGTCCTGCAGGGCCTGCTCGAAGCGCTGCGCGTGCCGTATACCGGTTCGGGCGTGCTCGGCTCGGCGCTCTCGATGGACAAGATCCGGACCAAGCAGGTCTGGCTGAGCCTCGGCCTGCCGACTCCGCGCTACATCCGCCTGCGCAAGGGCGACGACGTGCACGCCGCCGGCCGCAGCCTCGGCCTGCCCGTGATCGTCAAGCCGTCGTGCGAGGGCTCCAGCGTCGGTGTCTCCCGCGTGCACGACGATGCCGGCCTCGACGAAGCGGTCGAACTCGCTGCGCGCTATCCGGGCGAGATGCTGATGGAGCAGCTCGTCGTCGGCGACGAACTCACCGTCGCCGTCATCGCCAATGGCGACGACCATGTCGCGCTGCCGTCGATCCGGATCGTCCCGAAGGGCGAGTGGTACGACTACAACGCGAAGTACATCGCCGAGGACACGCAGTACCTGTGCCCGGGCCTCGACGGCGACGCCGAGGCGGAGATCCGTCGCATCGCGGTCGAGGCCTTCAAGGCCGCGGGCTGCACCGGCTGGGGCCGCGTCGACGTGATGCGCGACCGCACGACCGGCGCCTTCTATCTGCTCGAGGTGAATACCGCGCCGGGCATGACCAGCCACTCGCTGGTGCCGAAGGCCGCGCGGCAGGTCGGCATCGAATTCGCCGACCTCTGCTGGCGCGTGCTCGAGTCCTCGTTCCACCGCGACGGGGGCACCGGCGCGTGAACCCGATGCTCCGGCTCGTGGCCTGGCTGATCGCGGTGGCGCTCGTCGCGCTGCCCGTGGTCGCCGTGCTGCGCGGCTGGATCGGGGCGGACCGCTGGCCGCTCACGCACCTGCGCGCGACGGGCCGTTTCGAGCGGGTCGACCCCGCACTCGTGCAGCGCGTCCTGCTGCCGCATGCGCGCCGTGGCTACTTCGCCGTCGACCTCAAGGCCGCGCAGTCGGCGGTCGCCGCGCTGCCATGGGTCGAGCAGGCGCGCGTGCGCAAGCGCTGGCCCGACGTGCTCGAGGTGACCGTGACCGAGCATCGTCCCTTCGCGCACTGGGGAACCGATCGCCTGCTCTCCGACCGCGGTGCCCTGTTCGAGGCGCGCGGCGCTCGCGTGCCGGCGGGCCTGCCGAAGTTCGACGGCCCGGCGACGCGCACCCGCGAGGTCGTCGAGCTGTACCAGCAGGCGCGCATCCTGTTCTCGCCCGTCGGCCTGCAACTCGACGCCGTCGTGCTCGACCCGCGCGGCAGCTGGTCGCTGACGCTGCTCGACCGCGCGCATGGTGGCGCCCCGACGCACGTGGTGGTCGGCCGCAACGAGGCGCGCGCGCGCATCGGCCGCTTCGTGCGCCTGATGCCGCAGTTGCTGGTCAATCCCGAGCGCCACATCGAGCGCGCGGACCTCCGCTACACGAACGGCTTCGCGCTGGTCTGGTCCGTCGTGACCGGCCATGCCCCGACGCCGCCCGCGCCGGTGGTCCGCACTCCGCGGTCCGCGGCCGTTTCCTTCCCCCGATTCCCGGTGCCTTCCCTCACATGAACCGCAAAGGCGACAAGTCGCTGATCGTCGGCCTCGACATCGGCACCTCGAAGGTGACCGCGCTGGTCGGCGAATACCTGCCGGGCCAGCCGATCGAGGTGATCGGCCTGGGCTCGCACGAGTCGCGCGGCATGCGCCGCGGCGTCGTCGTCGACATCGATTCGACCGTGCAGTCGATCCAGCGCGCGATCGAGGAGGCCGAGCTCATGGCCGGCTGCGAGATCCGCTCGGTCTACGCCTCGATCTCCGGCAGCCACGTGCAGTGCCGCAATTCGCAGGGCATCGCGCCGATCCGCGACAACAACGAGGTCACCTACGCCGACCTCGACCGCGTGCTCGAGGCCGCCAAGGCCGTCGCGATCCCCGCCGACCAGAAGATCCTCCACGCGATCCCGCGCGACTACGTGCTCGACGATTCGCAGGAGGGCATCCGCAACCCGGTCGGCATGACCGGCGTGCGCCTGGAGGTGCACGCGCATCTGATCATCTGCGCGCAGTCCGCCGCGGCGAACATCAGCAAGTGCGTGCAGAAGTGCGGCCTCGCGGTCGACGACCTGATCCTGTCCGTGCTCGCGTCCTCGCAGGCGGTGCTCACCCCCGACGAGCGCGAGCTCGGCGTGGTCTGCGTCGACCTCGGCGCGGGCACCACCGACATCGCCGTCTACGTGCAGGGGGCCATCGCCCATTCGGCCTCGCTGCCGATCGCGGGCGACAAGGTCACCGAGGACATCGCGCACATGCTGCGCACGCCGACGCCCGAGGCCGAGCAGATCAAGGTCCGCTACGCCTGCGCGCTGGCGCAGATGGCGACGGCCGAGGAATCGATCCAGGTCCCGAGCGTGGGCGACCGCCCGCCGCGCCGCATGCCGCGCGCCTCGCTCGCGCAGGCCGTGCAGGCGCGCTACGAGGAAATCTTCGAGATGGTACAGGCCGAACTGCGCCGCTCGGGCTTCGAGCAGCACGTGCGCGCCGGCATGGTCCTGACCGGCGGCGCCGCAAAGATGGAAGGCGTGGTGGAGCTGGCCGAGGAAATGCTGCAGATGCCCGTGCGCGTCGGCATCCCGCAGCACGTCACCGGCCTGGGCGAAGTCGTCGGCAATCCGGTGCATGCCACCGGCGTCGGCCTGTTGCTGATGGGCAGCCAGATCGAGAACCCGCGTCGGCCGATGCTGCCGACGGGGCGCGCGGGCGGCCTCTTCAGCCGATTGAAGACCTGGTATCGCGGCGAGTTCTGAAGGCAGGGCTCGTCGTCAGTCGTGGGTGGGCGGCGAAGCGAAAAAAAGTGCGGAAAATTTCGTAGCGGCAGCACACAGCGTTTCAAACATCAGCAACAATAGACATCAAATAAAGCAGGCATCGAGCGGGGACACGCATCGACAGCCTGCACCAACGAGGACAACGGACATGGCGCATTTCGAACTGGTCGAGAAGATGGCTCCCAACGCCGTCATCAAGGTCGTGGGCGTGGGTGGCGGCGGCGGCAACGCGGTCGCGCACATGGTCAACAGCAGCGTGGACGGCGTGGAGTTCATCACCGCCAACACGGACTCGCAGGCGATCAAGAACTGCGGCGCGAAGCTGCAGCTGCAGCTGGGCGGCAACGTCACCAAGGGCCTCGGCGCCGGCGCGAACCCCGAAGTGGGTCGCCAGGCCGCGCTCGAGGACCGCGACCGCATCATGGACGCGCTGCAGGGCGCGGACATGGTCTTCATCACCGCCGGCATGGGCGGCGGCACCGGCACCGGCGCCGCGCCCGTCGTCGCGCAGCTCGCGAAGGAGATGGGGATCCTCACCGTCGCCGTCGTGACCAAGCCGTTCCCGTTCGAAGGCCGCCGCCGAATGCAGGTCGCGCTCAAGGGCATCGACGAGCTCAGCCAGCACTGCGACTCGCTGATCACGATCCCGAACGAGAAGCTGATCACCGTGCTCGGCCGCAACGCCACGATGATCCAGGCGTTCCGCGCCGCGAACGACGTGCTGCTCGGCGCCGTGCAGGGCATCGCCGACCTGATCGTCCGCCCGGGCCTGATCAACGTCGACTTCGCCGACGTGCGCACCGTCATGAGCGAGATGGGTCTCGCGATGATGGGCACCGGCGCCGCGAAGGGCGACGACCGCGCGCAGGCCGCCGCGGAAGCCGCGATCCAGAACCCGCTGCTCGACGACGTCAACCTGTCGGGCGCGAACGGCATCCTCGTCAACATCACCGCCGGTCCGGACTTCACCATGGCCGAGTTCGACGAAGTCGGTCGCACCGTGGAGCAGTTCGCCTCCGAGGACGCGACGGTCGTCATCGGCACCGTGCTGGACCCGGACATGCAGGACGAAGTGCGCGTCACCGTCGTCGCGACCGGCCTCAACCGGGCGGCCGCGCGTTCGACCGGTTTCGAAAGCCAGCGTCGCCCGCAGATGCAGGTCGTCGCCAGCAAGCGCGACGGCACGACCGGCCTGCCGATCGACGATGTCGCGACCGCGTACTCGCCGAGCGTGCCGAGCTTCACCGGCAGCCTGCGCGCGCCGCGTGCGGACGCCGCGCCGTCGGCACCCGCCTCGCAGCCCGCGGTCGCCGACTTCGGCGGCGACAGCTACCTCGACATCCCCGCCTTCCTGCGTCGGCAGGCGGACTGAGGTCGCGGCCGCGCGGCACCACGCCGCGCGGCACCGGCACCGCAGCTGCGATGCCGCCGTTGATCACCGGGTCGTGTCCGCGACCCGAGCCGCCGCGTCCCTGCGCGTCGGCCCGCATCGATCGCCGTCCGTCGATCGATCGCGACTTCGCGTGGAAGGTCCAGGCCTTCCACGCCTTTTCCCGGCGCCATCCCGACCGGTCGTCGGCGCATCGCACCTGCGCGGTCGCCCGCCACTTGGCGTTCACGTCGCAAGGCGCCACTGTCGCGACGGTGCAACAGGCCGTGGCAGCGTTTCCGTTCAGGTTCAGCCGGCCGCGTGCTAACTTCCCGACCTGACCGCCGACCGGCCCGATCGACGCCCATGCCCCGCCAGCGAACCCTCAGGAACACCATCCGCGCGACCGGCGTCGGTCTGCACAGCGGCGAGAAGGTGTTCATGACGCTGCGTCCGGCACCGGTCGACACCGGCATCGTCTTCCGCCGCACCGACCTCGACCCCGTCGTCGACGTCCCCGCGCGCGCCGAACTGGTCACCGAGACGACGCTCTGCACCGGCCTCACTTCCGGCGCGGGCAAGATCCAGACCGTCGAGCACCTGCTGTCCGCACTCGCGGGCCTCGGCGTCGACAACTGCTACGTCGAGCTGTCCGCGGCCGAGGTGCCGATCATGGACGGCTCGGCCGGCCCGTTCGTCTTCCTCATCCAGTCCGCGGGCATTGCCGAGCAGGCCGCGCCGAAGCGCTTCATCCGCATCCTGCGCGACGTCGAAGTGCGCGAGGGCGACAAGGTCGCGCGCTTCAGCCCGTTCGACGGCTTCCGCATCGGCTTCACCGTGCAGTTCGACCATCCGGCGATCCCGGCCTCGCAGTCGCGCGCCGTGGTCGATTTCTCCAGCGAGGCGTACGTGCGCGAGGTGAGCCGCGCCCGCACGTTCGGCTTCATGCGCGACCTCGAGTACATGCGCGAGCGCAACCTCGGCCTCGGCGGCTCGATGGACAACGCGATCGTGCTCGACGAATTCCGCGTGCTGAACGACGACGGCCTGCGGTACGCCGACGAGTTCGTGCGCCACAAGATCCTCGACGCCGTCGGCGACCTGTACCTCGCCGGCCGCCCGATCCTCGGCGCCTACGAAGGCTTCAAGTCGGGCCATGCGCTCAACAACAAGCTGGTCCGCGCGCTCCTGGCGGAGCAGGGCGCCTGGGAAGAAGTGACCTTCGCCGACGACGCGCGCACGCCCGTCGCCTTCGGCATGCCGGGCCTCGCCACCGGCCTCGCCTGACGCCGCGAAAAGCGGCCCTTGAGAATCAACGGGTTAGACGATCGGCGGCGTCTGTCGCGGTCGCGCTGCGCCCGTATCTCGACCGTTCGTCGTCACGCAGGTGAACTTCCGGTGACGAATAACCCGGTCTTAACGAATCCGTCGCTTCGCTTACCGGGTCGTTAACACCCCTGCCCCGGGGCGTCGATAGGATGCCGCCACCCCGACGACGCGTACGACGACGTACGGGGCCGGCATCAAGCGTACGGGACCTAGTCGACGTCCCTCAGCGATGCCAATGCCGCCTGCAGCGCCTGCTGCGACGCGGCCGACATGGGACGAGGCGCCTTGACCGCGGTGCGGTCGGCGGGAATCCCCGGCGATGTCCTGATCACGACGTCGCTCGCAGCAAGCCCGAGGGATCGGGCCGCTTGAAGGAGTTCCGGGATGGCGAGGCGCAGCTTCGCCTGCCAGACCGGCGCGTCGACGACAAACACGAGCCTGCCGCCATCGAAGTTGGCCAGCCGCGCATGCGCGGCCAGCGCTTCCGGCAGGTACGGGCGAAATCGACCGTCCAGGTCATCGAGCCACACCGCTCGACGCACGGGGTCGCCGCCCGGACCGTCCAGCACCGCATCCAGCGGCGCACGGGCGGGACCGGTGGCCTTCCTTCGCAACCTGGGCCTGGAATCTGACATCGGACCTATGACCGTTTCGAGCATCGTAAATCCCCGCAGTCTCATGGGCGACGCCGTCGCCTTCCTCGGCCATCAGGCCTCGCGTCGCCCGGCGTTCGCGCTGTCGACGTTCATGGCCGGCGGCCTCGCGCTGCTGGTCGCCGGCGGCTTGGCCGGCGCCGCGGTCACCCGCCAGCAGGCCGCGAACGACCTCGCACAGGTCCGCACCGGGCACCAGCAGGCGCAGCGCGAACTCAATGCGCTGGCGGCACGCGTCGGCGAGCTGCAGGCGCAGGCCAATCGCCTGAATGCGCTCGGCGAGCGCCTCACCCGGATGGGCGGCCTGAAGGACGGCGAATTCGACTTCGACCGCCCGGTCGGCGTCGGTGGCGACAGCGAAGTGCACGACATGCCGCGCGCCGAGCTCGGCCGCAACCTGCAGGGCGTGGAGCGCCAGCTCGACGAGTCCGGCCGCCAGCTCGGCCTGCTCGAGACGCTGCTGACCGACCGTCGCCTGTCGCTCGGCGCGGTGCCGTCCCGCGTGCCGGTGCTCGGCAGCTACGTGACCTCGGGCTTCGGCGAGCGCGTCGACCCGATCCTCGGCGGCGGCCAGTTCCACAAGGGCATCGACTTCTCGGCCAACACCGGCGACCCGGTCCTCGCGATCGCCGACGGCGTGGTCAGCTTCTCGGGCGAGCGTTCGGGCTACGGCAACGTCGTCGAGATCGACCACGGCAACGGCTACACGACGCGCTATGCCCACAATTCGCGCCTCGAGCGGCGCGTGGGCGAGCTCGTGCGTGCCGGCCAGGAGATCGCCAAGGCCGGTTCGACCGGCCGTTCGACCGGCGCGCACGTCCACCTCGAAGTCTGGCAGGACGGGCGCGTGGTGAATCCGCGGCCGTTCCTGCAGGGCCGGCTGCAGGGCTGAGCACGAGGCGGCCGGCGGCTTGCAAACGCCGCCGACCGCCTCCAGCTACAATGCGCGATGCCGTAGAAGGGCGCCCAGCGCCCTTTTTTATTGGCGACGCCACCGCGCCGCCCAGCCCTTTTTCCAACCGGTCCGTCATGCTCAACAGCCTGCTCACCCGTGTCTTCGGCAGCCGCAACGAACGCCTCCTGCGTCAGCTGCAGCGCTCCGTCGACAAGATCAACGCCCTCGAACCGCAGATGCAGAAGCTGAGCGACGAGGAGCTGAAGGCGAAGACGCCGGAACTGCAGCAGCGCATCGCCAACGGCGAGTCCGTCGACAAGATCCTGCCGGAGGCGTTCGCCGTCTGCCGCGAGGCCTCGGTCCGCGTGATGGGCATGCGCCACTTCGACGTGCAGCTCGTCGGTGGCATGGTGCTCCACCTGGGCAAGATCGCCGAGATGCGCACCGGCGAGGGCAAGACCCTCACCGCGACGCTGCCGGTCTATCTCAACGCGCTGACCGGCAAGGGCGTGCACGTCGTCACCGTGAACGACTACCTCGCGCGCCGCGACGCCGCGACGATGGGCAAGCTCTACGGCTGGCTCGGGCTGACCACGAGCGTGGTCTATCCGGGCATGCCGCATGCCGACAAGCATGCCGCCTACGCCGCGGACATCACCTATGCGACGAACAACGAGATCGGCTTCGACTACCTGCGCGACAACATGGCGCTGTCGAAGGCCGATCGCGTACAGCGCGGCCTGAACTACGCGATCGTCGACGAAGTCGACTCGATCCTGATCGACGAGGCGCGCACGCCGCTGATCATCTCCGGCCCGGCGGACGAATCGCCGGAGCTGTACATCAAGGTCAACCGCATCGTCCCGCAGCTCGTCCGCCAGGCGACGGAAGAGGGCGAGGGCGATTTCTGGGTCGACGAGAAGGGCAAGCAGGTGCACCTGTCCGAGGCGGGCCAGGAGCACGCCGAGCAGCTGCTGCGACAGGCCGGCATCCTCGGCGAGGACGACGAGCTCTACGACCCGCGCCAGCTCAGCGTCGTGCACCACCTCAACGCGGCGCTGCGTGCGCATGCGATCTACAGCCGCGACGTCGACTACATCGTGCGCGACGGGGAAGTGGTCATCGTCGACGAGTTCACCGGCCGCACGCTGCCGGGCCGCCGCTGGTCCGACGGCCTGCACCAGGCGGTCGAGGCGAAGGAAGGCGTGCCGGTCCAGCGCGAGAACCAGACGCTCGCGTCCATCACCTTCCAGAACCTGTTCCGCATGTACGGCAAGCTCGCCGGCATGACGGGTACGGCCGATACCGAGGCCTACGAGTTCCAGTCGATCTACGGCCTCGAGGTCACGGTGATCCCGACCAACCGCCAGATGATCCGCAAGGACCATCCGGACGCGGTGTTCCTCAATCGCGCCGGCAAGTACCGCGCGGTCGTCAACGAGATCAAGGACTGCCACGCGAAGAAGCAGCCCGTGCTGGTCGGCACGACGTCGATCGAAGTCTCCGAGATGCTCAGCGACCAGCTCCGCGAAGCCGGCATCCCGCACGAGGTGCTCAACGCGAAGCAGCACGAGCGCGAGGCGCACATCATCGCGCAGGCCGGGCGCCCGGGCGCGATCACGATCGCGACCAACATGGCCGGCCGCGGCACCGACATCGTGCTCGGCGGGTCGCTGGAATCGGAGCTCGCCCTGCTCGAAGCGGAAGGCGAGGTCGACGAGGTCACGAAACAGCGCCTGAAGTCGGAATGGCAGGCGCGCCATGAAGCCGTCAAGGCCGCGGGCGGCCTGCACATCGTGGGCACCGAGCGCCACGAGTCGCGGCGCATCGACAACCAGCTGCGCGGCCGCTCCGGTCGCCAGGGCGACCCGGGTTCCTCGCGCTTCTACCTGTCGCTCGAAGACAACCTGATGCGCATCTTCGCGGCCGACTGGGTGCAGCGCGTCATGGCGCGCATGGGCCTGAAGGAAGACGACATCATCGAGTCGCCGCTGGTCACCAAGCAGATCGCGAACGCGCAGCGGAAGGTCGAGGCACACAACTTCGACATCCGCAAGAACCTGCTGGAGTTCGACGACGTCAACAACGACCAGCGCAAGGTCATCTACGGCCAGCGTGACGAGCTGCTCGAGGCCGAGGACGTCGCGGAAAACATCTCCGCGATCCGCGGCGACGTGGTCGCCGAGACGGTCGAGAAGTTCGTGCCGCCGAATTCGATCGACGAGCAGTGGGACCTGCGCGGCCTCGAGGCGACGATCGCGGAGGACTTCGGCCTGCAGCTCGACCTCGACGCGCTGGTGAAGTCCGAACCCGAGCTCGACGCCGAAGGCGTCCTGCGCCACGTCGATGCGGCCGTCACTGCGCATTTCGACGAGCGCGAGGCGCAGCTCGGCGCCGAGACGATGCGCATGCTGGAAAAGCACATCATGCTCAACGTGCTCGACCAGAACTGGAAGGAGCACCTCGCGCGCATGGACTACCTGCGCCAGGGCATCCACCTGCGCGGCTATGCGCAGAAGCAGCCGAAGCAGGAGTACAAGCGCGAGGCGTTCGAGCTGTTCTCCGAGATGCTGGAGAAGGTGAAGAGCGAGGTCGTGACGCTGCTCGCCCGTGTGCGCATTCGCACCGAGGAGGAGATCGCGCAGGAGGAGGCGGCGCAGCGCGCCGCGCTCGAGGCGCAGGCCCGGCAAATGCAGTTCCAGCATCCGGGCGTCGGTGGCCTCGGTGCCGACGAGGAAGCCGCGCAGGCGCTCGACGAGGGCGCGGCGGTCGCGAACATCGGACGCAACGATGCCTGCCCCTGCGGCAGCGGCAAGAAGTACAAGCACTGCCACGGCCAGCTGGCCTGACGGGATCGCGAAGGCCGCCGGCCCCCGGGTCGGCGGTGCAGGCATGAATCCTCCGCGTTGCCAACTCTTTCGCCCATCGTGCCCCGCGTGGAGTCGTGCGTGATGGCGGTACGGCGCTCGATCCACGTCGTGGCCGGCGTCCTGCGCGACGTGCGCGGCCGCGTGCTGCTCGCGCGCCGCACCGAAGGCCGCGACCTGGCGGGGTTGTGGGAATTCCCGGGCGGCAAGTGCGAGCCGGGAGAGACGCCCGACGAGGCACTCGTTCGCGAGCTGCGCGAGGAACTCGGGATCGAGGCGCGCATCGGCGCGCCGCTGATCCGCGTGCCGCAGCAGTACCCCGACAAGCTGCTCGCGCTCGACGTCCGCCATGTCGACGGCTGGACCGGCACGCCGCGCGGGCGCGAAGGCCAGGCGCTGGCCTGGGTGCCGCACGAGAAGCTGGCCCTCTACGACATGCCGCCGGCCGATCGCCCGGTGGTCGCCGCGCTGCTGCAGCCTCCGCTGTACGCCGTGACGCCGGCATTGCTCGACCTCGACCACTGGCTCGCCGGCATCGACGCCGCGCTCGCCGCGGGCGTTCGCCGGCTACAGCTGCGTTCGCCGGGAAGCGAGGGGCCTGCGTGGCGACACGCGGTCACCGAGGCGGTCGAGCGCGGCCGTGCGATGGGCGCGGAGGTCCTGGTCAACGGCGACATCGCGCTCGCGAGCGAACTGGGCGCGGGCGTGCATCTGCGCGCCGCGCAACTGGCCGCGCTGGCGTCGCGCCCGCGGCCCGGGGGCGTTCCGGTCGCTGCGTCGTGCCATGACGCGGCCGACCTCGCGCACGCCGTGCGCCTCGGCTGCGACTTCGCGGTCGTGGGCCATGTCCGGGCCACGCCCACGCATCCCGATCGGGTGCCACTCGGCTGGGCGGGCTTCGCCGCGCTGCGCGAACAGGTCGCGCTGCCGCTCTATGCCATCGGCGGGCTGCGCGCGCCCGACCTCGCCGAGGCGCGCGAGCACGGCGCGCAGGGCATCGCCGGCATCCGGGGCTTCTTCGGCGACGGCGGGCTGGGCTAGGCTGGCGCGTCGCCGGAGGACACCATGCGCGAGCCCTACGTCATCGGCCTCACCGGCGGCATCGCCTCGGGCAAGAGCGAAGCCTCGCGACGCTTCGAAGCACTCGGCATCGAGGTCGTCGATGCGGACGTGATCGCGCGCGAGGTCGTGGCGCCCGGCACGCCGGGTCTGGCCGCGGTGGTGGACGCGTTCGGGGCCGACGTGCTGCAGCCCGACGGCCTGCTCGACCGTGGCGCCCTGCGTCGACGCGTCTTCGACGACCCGACCGCGCGGACGCGCCTGGAAGGGATCGTCCATCCGCGCGTCCGCGAGGCGATCGAGCGACGCTGCCTCGCCTCGACCGGGCCCTATGTCGTCGCCGCAATCCCCCTGCTGGCGGAAGGCGGGGGACGCACGGCGTATCCGTATGTCGCGCGCATCCTCGTGATCGACGTGCGGGTCGAGGTGCAGCGCGCGCGGCTGGTCGAACGCGACGGGATCGACGTTGGGCTGGCCGATCGCATGATCGCGGCGCAGGCGAGCCGCGAAGCGCGGCTGGCGCTGGCGGACGACGTCCTGGTCAACGACGGCGATCGCGCCGCGCTGCAGGCGGGTATCGATGCGCTCGACGCGCGTTACCGGACGTGGGCCGACGCGCGCGGCTGACGCGCGCCGGGTGTCGACTCACTTCAGCTTCGCGTACCGAAGGTAGCCGTCGACGAGCGCTTCGCCCCAGAAGAACACCACCCAGCCGGCCACGGCGAGATACGGGCCGAACGGGATCTGCGTCTGGCGGTCGCGGCCCTTCATGGCGAGCCAGATCGAACCGACGATCGCGCCGACCAGCGACGAGAACAGGATCGTCGGCAGGATGCCCTTGAGGCCGGTCCACGCGCCGATCGCGGCGAGCAGCTTGAAGTCGCCGTGGCCCATGCCTTCCTTGCCGGTGAGCTGCTTGAATAGCCACCAGACGGACCACAGGCTCGCATAGCCCACCGCAGCGCCGAGCAGCGCCGGCTTCGCGCCCATGTACAGGTGATCCGACGCGGCGATGAGGCCGAGCCACATCAGCGGCAACGTCAGCGAATCGGGCAGCAGTTGCGTGCGCAGGTCGATGCCGGACATCGCGACCAGGAAGCCCGTGAACACCATCGCGCCGAAGCCCTGCCACCCGAAGCCGAAGCGCGCCACGCAGGCGACGAACAGCAGCATCGTGAGCAGCTCGACCGCTGGGTACTGCACGGAGATCGGCGCCTTGCAGTGGCGGCACTTGCCGCGCAGGGCGAGCCAGCTGAAGAGCGGGATGTTCTCGTACCAGCTCAGCACGTGCTTGCAGTGCGGGCAGTGCGACCGCTCGACGACGATGCCCGGCGGCGGCGGGTCGTAGACCTCGTCGATGCCGAGCATGTCGCGCGAGTCGCGCTTCCACGCCCATTCCAGCCGCCCGGGCAGGCGGAGGATCACCACGTTGAGGAAGCTGCCCACCAGCAGGCCGAAGCCTGCGGCGAGCGGATAACCGAGTTGCGGATTGCCGTCGAGGAACGCCATCCGTCAGCCGACGACCGCGCCGAGCTTGAAGATCGGCAGGTACATCGCGATGACCATGCCGCCGACGATGACGCCGAGGAAGACCATGATCATCGGCTCGAGCAGGCTCGACAGCGCGTCGACCGCATTGTTGACCTCCTGCTCGTAGAACTCGGCGATCTTGAACAGCATCGTGTCCAGCGCGCCGGCTTCCTCGCCGATCGCGGTCATCTGGATGACCATGTGCGGAAACAGGTTGACCTGCTTCATCGACATGTTGACCGGGTAGCCGACGGCGACGTCGTCGCGGATTCGCAGCACCGCCTGCGTATACACGCGGTTACCGGTCGCACCTGCCACCGTATCGAGGGCCTCGACCAGCGGAACGCCGGCCTTGAAGGTGACCGCGAGCGTGCGCGAGAACCTCGCGATGGCGGAGTTGTGCATGATCTGGCCGATCACCGGCACCTTCAGGATCCAACGGTCCAGCGTGTGCTGGAAGGCCGTCGAACGCTTGTAGAACGCGATCGTGCCGACCACGCTGGCGACCATGACGATCAGGATCGCCCACCACCAACTCACCATGAAGCGACTGAAGTTGACGACCATCTGCGTGAATGCGGGGAGGTCGGCACCGAAGCCTTTGAAGACTTCCTCGAACATGGGCACCACGAAGATCAGCAGGATCGCACTGACGATCAGGGCGACCGCAACGACCATGGCGGGGTAGAACATCGCCTTCTTGATCTTGCCCTTCAGTGCCTCAAGGTTTTCCTTGTAGGTGGCGACCGTGTCCAGGACCGTATCCAGCACGCCTGCCGCCTCGCCGGCGCGGACGAGGTTCTGGAACAGTTCGTCGAACTGCACCGGGTGCTTCGTGAGGGCTTCCGAGAACGCCATGCCGCCCTGGATGTCGGCCCGGATCTCGTCGACCATCTTCTTCATGCGGGGGTTCTTGTTGCCGTTGCCGATGATTTCGAGCGAGGCAACGATCGGCACGCCCGACTTCATCATGGTCGCGATCTGGCGGGCGAAGACGGCGATCTCGCCCGGCTTGATCGGCTTGCCCGTCGCGCCGAACAGCGGCTTGCCTTTCGGCTTGACCGTCTGCGGCGTGATTCCCTGTCGGCGCAGTTCCGCCTTGACCAGGTTCATGTTCTTCGCGGGCGTCTCGCCCTTCATGACGATGCCGCGCTTGTCTTTGCCGACCCATGTGAAGGTCTGGAGGCCGTCGTTCGCGCGCGCGGTGGTTTTGACTGCGTTTCGGCTAGCGGACATGGCTTAGTCCTTGGTGACGCGGTTGATTTCGGCGAGGCTGGTGGCGCCCGTGCGGACTTTCATCAGTGCCGACTGGCGCAGGTCGCGGATTCCGGACTTCTGGGCGGCCTCGGCGATCTGCATCGCATTGCCGCCCTCCAGGATGATGGCCTGGATCGCCTCGGTCATCGGCATGACCTGGTAAATGCCCAGCCGGCCCTTGTAGCCCTCGGTGCAATCGGGGCAGCCCACGGCTTCGTAAACGGTGAACCCGGATGCGATCTCCTCGTGCGTGAAGCCTTCGGCGATGAGTGCATGCTCGGGGAGCACCACGGGACGCTTGCAGTCGTGCAGCCGGCGCGCGAGGCGCTGGGCGATGATCAGCGTGACCGAGGACGTGATGTTGTACGGCGCGATGCCCATATTCATCAGGCGCGCGATCGTCTGCGGCGCATCGTTCGTATGCAGCGTCGACAGCACCATGTGGCCGGTCTGCGCGGCCTTGACGCCGATCTCGGCCGTTTCCAGGTCGCGGATTTCGCCGACCATGATCACGTCCGGGTCCTGGCGCAGGAAGCTGCGCAGCGCGGCGGCAAACGTCATGCCGCGCTTCACGTTCATCTGCACTTGGTTGATGCCCGGGACACGGATTTCCACCGGGTCCTCGACGGTCGAGATGTTGCGCGCGTCCTCGTTGAGGATGTTCAGCGCCGTGTACAGCGAGACCGTCTTGCCCGAACCAGTCGGACCCGTGACCAGCACCATCCCATAGGGCTTGGCGATCGCGTTGAGGAAGAGTTCCTTCTGGTCCTCCTCGTAGCCCAGCTTGTCGATGCCGAGCTTGGCCGCGCTGCCGTCCAGGATGCGGAGCACCACTTTCTCGCCGAACAGCGTCGGTAGCGTGCTTACGCGGAAGTCGATCTGCTTGGTCTTCGAGAGATTGAGCTTGATGCGGCCGTCCTGCGGTACGCGCTTCTCGGCGATGTCGAGCTGCGACATGACCTTCAGGCGCGCGGCGATGCGCGTGTTGAGCTTCACCGGCGCCTTGGCGACCTGCTTGAGGATGCCGTCGATGCGCATGCGCACGCGGTATTCCGTCTCGTACGGCTCGAAGTGGATGTCCGAGGCACCGCGGCGGATCGCATCGACCAGCACCTTGTTGACGAAGCGCACGACCGGGGTGTCGTCACCCTTCGCGTCCACGCCCGAGTCTCCGGCGCCGCCGTCATCGTCCTTGCCGACCTCGAGGTTCTCGAAGCCCTCGTCATCCCCGCCGGCATCGCCGAGCGAATCGGAATTCTCCTGCCAACGCTCCAGGCAACGCGCGATCGTGTCCGCGTCGACAAGGATCGCCTCGACGGCGAGGTTGGTCTGGAACTTGACCTCGTCGAGGGCGCCTGAATTGGTGGGGTCGGTGACGCCTACGAAGAGGCGGTTGCCGCGCTTGAACAGCGGCAGCACGTTGTGCTTTCGGAGGAGTTCCTCGTTGACCAGCTTGATGGCGGACTGGCCGGGATCGAACGCCATGGCGTCGAGCAGCGGAACGCCGAACTCGACGGAATTGGCGGCGGCCATGCTGGCAGCGGACACCAGTCGGCGGTCCGACAGGTACTGCGCCAGAGGCTTCTTCTCGGTCGTGGCGGCCGCCATCGCCTCGCGGGCGACGGCCTCGTCCAGCGCGCCATCAAGGACGAGGCGGCGCGCAATGCCGGTAATCCCGACCAGGTTGGCCGAAGCGACGGTGCTCATGGTGATACCCGAATTTCCCCGCCCTGACTGTAACCCAATCGGAACGCGTCAAAACGGGGTCGGGTCCACAAAGGACCGGCATGCCCTACGGGCGTCTCAGCGGCACTCGGCGGGTAGATAAGGGGTGTCGACGGCACTCGCGCTGCTGCAGCGCCACGTCGTCCCGACCGCGCTGCCGACTGCGCCCGCCGTGGGCTTGAACGTCAGCGTCATGCTGCGCGCGGCCGGGCTCGTGACGAAGGTGAGGGTGCCGGTCGCGTCGCTGCAGTCGATCAGCGCGAGGTTCGACGTTCCCGGCGCTTCCGTGGTCAGACCCCGGCAGGAGCCCGCCCCCAGGCTGCCGCCGTTCGCGGCGATGTTCTCGGCAACGGTCGCTTTCGGCGACTCGGCGAGCAGCAGCGCCTCGGACACGCGTGCCCGCACCGTGTACTGCTGGTAGGCCGGAATCGCGATCGCCGCGAGGATCGCGATGATCGCGACGACGATCATCAACTCGATGAGGGTGAATCCCCGATTGCGCTTCATGACGTGCTCCCCGCTGTCATGGTGCCAAGCAAATCCGGTGCCAAAAAAAAGCCCCGGACGTGCCGGGGCTTTCGGTCACGCGCCGGCTATTAGCGGCATTCGGCCGGGTAGTAGCTGGCCTTCGAGCCGCTGCCCACGCACTTCCACGTCGTGCCGACCGCGGAACCGTCGGCGCCGGCCGTCGGGGTGAAGGTCAGGACGGTGCCCTTCACCTTCGTCGCGTCGCCGGTGACGGTGATCACGCCGGTGGCGTCGGCACAGGCGATCGACGCCATGTTGGTCGTGGCGGCGGTGGTGCCGGTGCCCTTGCACGAGCCCGCGGCGATCGTGCCGCCGTTGTTCGCGATGTTCTCGGCGACCGTCGCCTTCATGCCGTCGGCCATCACGGCCAGCTCCGAAACGCGGGCGCGGATCGTGTAGTCCTGGTACGCCGGCAGCGCGATGGCGGCCAGGATGGCGATGATCGCAACGACGATCATCAGTTCGATGAGGGTAAAGCCCTGCTGGTTCTTCATGGTGTATCCCCTAGGAGTGGTTTGGAACTTCACGGATGAGAACGGACGACTCGCCGGGTCCTTGGTCCGCCGTACGTGCTGTCCGTGCATCCGAGGATACGCATAACGCGTGCCAACCGGTCCTGCCAACCGTCGGAGGGGGCTTTCGGGCAGCCGATCACGCTTGGGGGCCGCGCCGGCGGCCTGTTCATGCCCCGGCGCGTCACGTTGCGCGCCGGGGTGACGCGTGGCGTCAGGGCGCGTTCAGTCGATCCCGAGCTTCTTGAGCTTGTAGCGCAGCGCCCGGAAGGTGATGCCCAGGGCGGCCGCGGTTCGGGTCTTGTTGTAGCGGTTCTCCTGCAGGGCGTGCTGGATGGCGGCACGCTCGATTTCCTCGATGTACGAGGGCAGGGCACTGGTGGCGGTTTCACGCGGGTCGAGCGTGCGCGGGTCGGCGGCGGCCGGGGCGGCGGGCGACGGCGCGGCCGCTGGCGCCGCAGGCGACGCACCCGGGCGCGGCGCGGCCTTCGGCAGGCTCAGGTCGTCGGCACGGATCTGCTCGCCGTCGGCCATCGCCAGGGCACGCTCGAGGATGTTCTCGAGCTCGCGGACGTTGCCGGGGAACGGATAGTCGCGCAGCGCTTCGAGCGCGTCGGTGGACAGCTTCGGCACCCCGCGGCCCTGGGCGGCCGCGAGGCGACGCAGGATGACCTCGGCGAGCCCGGCGAGGTCCTCCGGGCGCTCGCGCAGGGGCGGCACGCGCAGCTCGATGACATTGATGCGGTAGTAGAGGTCGTGGCGGAACCGGCCTTCCTCGACCAGCGCCGCCAGGTCCTTGTGCGTCGCCGACAGGATGCGGACGTCGACCTTGACCTCGGTGTTCGCACCGACCGGCCGGATCGACTTCTCCTGGATCGCGCGCAGCAGCTTGACCTGCATGGGCAGCGGAAGCTCGGCGACCTCGTCGAGGAACAGGGTGCCACCGTCGGCCGCCTGGAACAGGCCGGGCTTGTCGGCGTGGGCGCCGGTGAAGCTGCCCTTCTTGTGGCCGAAGAACTCGCTCTCCATCAGCTCGGCCGGGATCGCGCCGCAGTTGACCGGGACGAACGGGCCCGAGGCGCGCCCGCCCTCGGCGTGGATGGTGCGGGCGACCAGCTCCTTGCCCACGCCCGACTCGCCGGAGATGTAGACCGGTGCCTGGCTGCGGGCGACCTTGGTGAGCGTGGCGCGCAGCGCGGCCATCGCCGGCGATTCGCCGAACAGGCGCGTGGACAGGCCCGCCTCGCTGGCGGCGCGGCGCCGCTCGTGCAGCTCCAGCGCCTGGCGGACGAGGTCGCGCAGCACGCCAAGGTCGACGGGCTTGCTGACGAAGTCGAAGGCGCCCGCCTTGAGCGCCTCGACGGCCGCCTCGACGTTGCCAAACGCCGTGATCATCGCGACCGGGGTCTGCGGATGCTTCTGGTTGATCTCGGAGACGATCTCCAGCCCGGTG
>NZ_BAAGAB020000012.1:0-52327 GCF_047159895.1 Lysobacter xanthus | reverse complement strand
CGCAGCGCCGGCAGCGTTCGGGTCGGCAGCGGCGGTCGCGTCGGCAGCGGCCTGCGCGGTGGCGGCATCCTGCTGCGCGGTCGCGGCGGAGTCAGCAGCCTGGTCCTTGTTCGAGCAAGCCGTCAGAGCCAGGCCGAGGGCCAGGGCGAGCAGCGCCTTGTTGATGTTCATTGAATCGATTCCTCGTCGTGTGGTTTGGCAACGCGCAGTTGCGCGCCCTAAACATGATGACAAGCGGCTGCGGCATGTCAAGCGATGAATTGACGAGCGGCGCATCACGAATCTTTAACGTCAGATGATTTCGATTGCAACCGCCGTGGCTTCTCCGCCGCCGATGCACAGCGACGCGACCCCACGCTTGCCGCCGCGCGCCTGCAGCGCGTGGAGCAGCGTGACCACCAGGCGCGCGCCGCTGGCGCCGATCGGATGGCCCAGCGCGACCGCGCCGCCGTTGACGTTGAGCTTCTCGTGCGGGATGCCGAGGTCCTTCATGGGCGCCATGGCGACGCAGGCGAAGGCTTCGTTGATCTCGAACAGGTCGACGTCGTCGACCGACCAGCCCGCCTTCTCGAGCACGCGCCGCGTGGCCTCGATCGGGGCGGTGGTGAACCACTCCGGTTCCTGCGCATGCCCCGCCTGTGCGACGAGGCGTGCGATCGGCTTCGCGCCCAGGCGTTGCGCGGTCTCGGCCGACATCAGCACCGCGGCGGCGGCGCCGTCGGAGATCTTCGACGAGGTGGCCGCCGTCAGCAGGCCGTCCTTGCCGAACGCGGCGCGCAGCGACGGGATCTTCGCGGCGTCGATCTTGCCCGGCTCCTCGTCGGTGTCGACCACGACCTCGCCCTTGCGGCCCTTGACGGTCACCGGGACGATCTCGGCCTTGAAGGCGCCCGACTGCACCGCGCCCTGCGCGCGACGCACGCTCTCGGCCGCGAAGGCGTCGAGGGTCTCGCGCGTGTACGCGTAGCTCGCGCAGGTCGCGTCGCCGAACACGCCCATCGCCTTGCCGTCGTACGGATTGGTCAGGCCGTCGTGCGCCATGTGGTCGAGGAACTCGGCCGAGCCGTAGCGGATGCCCGTGCGCGAGCCGTTGAGCAGGTGCGGGGCATTGGTCATCGACTCCATGCCGCCGGCGACCACGACCTCCGCGCTGCCCGAACGGATCATGTCGGCGGCCAGCATCATCGCCTTCATGCCCGATCCGCAGACCTTGTTGATCGTGATGCAGGCGGCCGACGTCGGCACGCCCGCGGCGATGGCGGCCTGGCGTGCCGGTGCCTGGCCGAGGCCGGCGGGCAGCACGCAGCCCATCAGGACTTCCTGCACGGCGTCCGGCGCGATGCCGGCATGCTCGAGGGCGCCACGGATCGCGGACGCGCCGAGCTCGGGCGTCGGCACGCCGGTGTACTGGCCGAGGAAGGAACCGATGGCGGTGCGCTTGGCACCGACGATGACGACGTCGCTCATGGCGGACTCCGGGGAGGGGAGCCGGCGCGGGGCCGGAACCGCCCGATTATGCGGCGGTATGTTGCGCTGCCGCAAACGCCCGGATCCACGGCGTGAGCGACCCGTGAAAGGCGCGGCGAGGCCGTCGGCCGCCAACGAAAAAGGCCGCCCGGAGGCGGCCCATCGTCGCGGTCGGTGCGGCTCAGCTGTTGCCGGCGAACAGCTCGCGGCCGATCAGCATGCGGCGGATCTCGTTGGTGCCGGCGCCGATCGCGTAGAGCTTCGCGTCGCGCAGCAGGCGACCGGTCGGGTACTCGTTGATGTAGCCGTTGCCGCCGAGCGACTGGATCGCCTCGAGCGTCACCTGCACCGCGGCTTCCGACGCATGGAGCAGGCACGAGGCCGCGTCCACGCGCGACTTGTGCCCCGCGTCGTAATCCCGGGCGACCTGGTAGGCGAAGGCGCGGCTCGACTGCAGCGCGGTATACATGTCGGCGACCTTCGCCTGCATGATCCCGAACGTGCCGATCGCGGCGTCGAACTGCTTGCGCTCGCGGACGTAGGGCAGGGTGATGTCCATCGCCGCCTGCATCAGGCCGAGCGGGCCGCCGGTGAGCACGAGGCGCTCGGTGTTGAGGCCGCTCATCAGCACCTTGACGCCGTTGTGCACGTCGCCGAGCACGTTCTCCTGCGGAATCTCGCAGTCCTCGAAAACGAGCTCGCACGTATTCGAGCCCCGCATGCCGAGCTTGTCGAGCTTCTGGGCCGTGCTGAAGCCCTTCATGCCCTTCTCGACGAGGAAGGCGGTCATGCACTTGCTGCCCGCCTCCTTGCCGGCCGTGCGCATGTAGACGATGAGCACGTCCGCCTCGGGGCCGTTCGTGATCCACATCTTGTTGCCGTTGGCCACCCAGACGTCGCCGCGCAGCTCCGCGCGGCAGCTCATCGAGCCGACCACGTCGGAACCGGCGCCCGGCTCGCTCATCGCGAGCGCGCCCTTGAACTCGCCGGTGCACAGCTTCGGCAGGTACTTGGCCCGCTGCGCCTCGTTGGCGTTCGCGTAGAGGTTGCTGACGCACAGGTTCGAATGTGCGCCGTAGGACAGCCCCACCGAACCGGACGCGCGGGAGATCTCCTCCATCGCCACGAGGTGCGCGAGGTAGCCCATCTCGCTGCCGCCGTACTCGCCAGGCACGGTCAGGCCGAGCAGGCCCATCTCGCCGAGCTTCGGCCACAGGTCCTGCGGGAAGGCATTGTCGTGGTCGATCTGCGCGGCATGCGGCGCGATCTCCGACTCGGCGAAGCGGCGGACCGCATCGCGCAGCGCATCGATCTCTTCGCCCAGGGGGAACGGTCGCATCGTGGACAGCCTCGGTTCGGTCGTCGTGACGCTCGCCAGTACGGCCCGGGCGGACCGTCGGACGCAGCGCCGTTACGTGTCCCCCAGCCCCCCCCCTTGAGTCAAGGGGGGGCGCCCCGTCAGGGGCGGGGGTTGTGGATGGCACAGGCGGGGGCCCAAGTTTTTCGCGATGCGAAAAACTTGGGATTGATCGGTCGCGGACCGATCAATGCCCGCCGCGGATGCGCCCTTCGAAGCGCGCCTTCGAGCGGCCCAGCGGCAGCTTGAGCTTGCCGAGCATCGCGATGCGCTCCTCGGCCATGCGGTCGGCGGCCATGTAGGTCGGGATCTTGTCGCGGTCGGCGATCTCGTAGATGCGCGCGAGGTTGTGGTAGATCGTGCGCATCATGCGCATCGCCCGCTCGCGGTTGTAGCCGGTGATCTCGAGCGCGACGTTCATGACGCCGCCCGCGTTCACCGCGTAGTCCGGTGCGTAGACGATGCCGCGCTTCTCGACTTCGTCGCCGATCGCGTTGTTGGCGAGCTGGTTGTTCGCGGCGCCGCAGATGATCTTGGCCTTCAGGCGCGGCAGCGTCTTCTCGTTGACCGTGCCGCCCAGCGCGCACGGCGAGTAGACGTCGGCCGGCACGTCGTAGATCTCGTCGGTCGACACCGCCTCGGCACCGAAGTCGTCGACCGCACGCTCGACCAGCGACTTGTTGATGTCGGTGACGAAGACCTTCGCGCCGCGCTCGCGCAGCAGCTTCACGAATTCCATGCCGACGTGGCCGAGGCCCTGCACCGCGTAGCTGTACTGGCCGACTTCCTCGTTGCCGTACTTGCGGTTGAGCGTGGCCATCAGGCCCTGCAGCGTGCCGTAGGCGGTGAACGGCGACGGGTCGCCCGAGCCGCCGTGCACCTGGTGCACGCCGGTGACGTACTCGGTCTCGCGGTACACGTATTCCATGTCGTTGACGTCGATGCCGACGTCCTCGGCGGTGATGTAGCGCCCGCCCAGCGAGTCGACGAACTTGCCGAACGCGCGGAACAGCGCCTCGGACTTGTCCTTCGACGGGTCGCCGATGATCACCGCCTTGCCGCCGCCGATGTCCAGCCCCGCGACCGCGTTCTTGTACGTCATGCCGCGCGACAGGCGCAGCACGTCGTTGAGCGCTTCCTGTTCGCTAGCGTACGGCCACATGCGCGTGCCGCCGAGCGCCGGGCCGAGCACCGTGTTGTGGATCGCGATGATGGCCTTGAGGCCTGCGTCCTTGTTGTGGCAGAAGACGACCTGCTCGTGGCCGGTGGTGTCGAGGGTTTCGAAGATCATCAGCGGGCTCCGCGCCGGCACCGACGAACGCGCATCCACGCGATCCGGCCGACTGGGTTGGTTAAGTCGTTGATACGAAAGGATGGCGCGACGTGCCGTCGAAGGGACCGCCCGACACAGCAGCGGGATTTTAGTCCATTCCCGTTATGCGGGCCTCCACGCCGCAGCGCCGGCCCGGCGGGGACGTTCCGGGGCGCTGCCGGCCGGCTTGGATCCCGGTGGGCCACCGTCCGTCGCACGGTCCTGCACGCGCCGCGCCGCTGCGTAGAGTGGCCCCGACCCGCCCGCCGCGATGTCCGATCGCGGCCCCGGGGATTCCCATGGAGGGACCATGAAGAACCTGTTGGGCACAAGCCTGCTCTGCGCCGCACTCATCGTCGCGCTTCCTGCGCTCGCCGCACCCCCGGCCGCGCAACCGACCGCCGACACGGCGGCCGACCGCCCGTCCGCCACGCCGCGCGGCACCACGTTCGTCCTGCCCTCGGGCTGGACGCAGGCCGCCGCGTCGAACGGCGTCGTCCTGGCGCCGCCCGAAGCCGGCTCGCGCATCCTGCTGCTCGACGCGACTGGTGACGACCCGGACGCCGCCGTCGCGCAGGCGTGGAAGGTGCTCGGCACCGACCCGAAGTTCCTCGTCGCCACCGACAGCGCGCCGCGCGACGGCTGGGAACAGCGCCGCTTCTACAGCTACGACGTCGCCGAGAACGCGCACCGCGCCGTGCAGGCCGTGGCCCTGCGCCGCGGCACGGCATGGACGGTCGTCGCGATCGACCTCGACCAGTCGGTCGCGGAGAAGCGCGCCTCGCAGACCGGCAAGATCATGCAGCGCCTGCAGGCGGCGGGGTACACCCGCGAGACGTTCGCCGGCCGCACCGCGCATCCGCTCGACGCGGCGCGCCTCGCGAAGGTCGCCGAGTTCGTGGAGTCGATGCGCAAAGCCTACGACGTCCCGGGCGTTTCGATCGGCATCGTGCAGGACGGCAAGGTGGTGATGTCGCAGGGCTTCGGCGTGCGCGAACTCGGCAAGCCGGCGCCCGTCAACGGCGATACCCGCTTCATGATCGCGTCCAATACCAAGGCGCTGACCACGCTGATGCTGGCGAAGCTGGTCGACGCGAAGAAGCTCGACTGGAATGCGCCGGTGACCAGCGTCTACCCGGCGTTCAAGCTCGGCAGTGCCGACACCACGTCGAAGGTGCTGGTCAAGCACCTGATCTGCGCCTGCACCGGCGTGCCCCGGCAGGATTTCGAATGGCTGTTCGAGGGTGAGAAGCAGAGTCCCGCGACGGTGATGGCGACCCTGGGCACCATGCAGCCCACCAGCGGCTTCGGCGAGCTGTTCCAGTACTCCAATCCCATGGCGGCCGCGGCGGGCTTCATCGGCGGGCAGGTGGCGTATCCCGGCACCGAGCTCGGCGCCGGCTACGACCGTGCGATGCAGGCGCTGGTCTTCGACCCGCTCGGCATGAAGAATACGACGTTCGACTACGGGCGCGCGCAGACCGGCAACTTCTCGCGCCCGCACGGCTACGACGTCGACCACAACGTGCGGGTCATGGCGATGGGCCTCAACGACACGATCCGGTCGTCGCGCCCGGCGGGCGCCGCGTGGAGCTCCGTCAACGACCTGCTGAAGTACGTGCAGATGGAGATCGATCGCGGCGTGCTGCCCGACGGCCGCCGCTACATCGGCGAACCCGCGCTGATGCAGCGCCGCGAGCCGCAGATCGCGCTGGGCGTCGACCGGAACTACGCAATGGCACTGATGGTGGACCGCAGCGACGGCGTCACCGTGGTCGACCACGGCGGCGACATGGGCGGCTTCCACTCCAACATGATGTGGTGGCCGGACCAGAAGGTGGGCGCGGTGATCCTCACCAACTCCGATGCGGGCGTGATGCTGCGCGGGCCGTTCAAGCGCCGCCTGATGGAGCTGATGTTCGACGGCGAGCCGCAGGCCGAAGCGGCGGCCGCGGCCGGCGCGAAGGCGATGCACGCCGAGTACGAAGCGGGCCGCAAGCTGATCCAGTGGCCGGCCGATGCCGCCGCGCTCGCGGGCCTCGCGCCGCATTACCGCAACGCCGCGCTCGGCGACCTGATCGTCACCCGCAAGGGCAACGAGACCTGGTTCGACGTCGGCACGTTCTCCTCCGCGGTCGCGACGCTGCCGCAGCCCGACGGCAGCCTCGCCTTCCTGACCATCGATCCGCAGGCCGCAGGCTTCCCGTTCGTGCGGGCCGACGAGGACGGCGTGCGCCGCCTGATCGTGCGCGACGGGCAGCACGAGTACGTCTTCGATGAAGTGAAGTAACGACGGCCGGCATTCGCGGCCTCGGAAATGAAAGCGGGGCGCTCCGAGGGGGCGCCCCGTTTTCTTTGCGGCACTGCGACGGCGGCGCCACGGCCGCTTGCGGAGCGTCGCCTGCGTGGTCCCGAGGCGCTGGCGCGCGGTTTGCAACGGGGATGGGTCCTCGTCTGCACGCCAGCGCGCTGTCAACGTCCGAAGTCGACGAATCGCGGACACGAAGTGCTTCTGCTTGCGTTGCACGGCGACTGCGGCGAAGCGCGACACGCCGTCCCCTGGTCGGAGCGACGTCCGTGGTATCGCCCCCACGGGTCGATCGTCCGCCGGCATAGGACGGAGCACGGCGCGCAACGTGCCTGAGCAGGGCGCCCGGTCCGTTCCTGCGTCCGTCGTCGCGAACCGCGCGGTCATCGCAGCAGGACTGCATCCGGCCGTCGTCCGGCCGCGTAGAAGGCCTCCGAACACGCGCCCGAACCGGCGCCAGCAGGGGAACCCGCATGAGAGACATCCGATTCCGTCGCGCTCTGGCCGCCGCGGCGTTGCTTGCCCTGGCCTGCACATCCATCGCCGGCGCGGCGCCGGGAGAGACGCGGCGCGCGAAGGACTCCCGCGCGGTGACCGGCCGCATCACCCTCGAGGCCGCCCGTCGACAGCTCGTCGCGCCGGGCGAACTCGCCGAGACGGTCATCTACTTCCTGCCCGACGGGGGTGCGCCGCGGCCTACGCCGGTCCGTGCGACCGCGATGACCTACGCCAAGGGCTTCGACCCCACCGAGCTCGTCGTGCCGGTGGGCAGCACCGTGGCGTTTCCGAACCGCGACGGCATCATGCACAACGTGTTCTCCGCGACCCCGGGCCTGAGCTTCGACCTCGGCAACTTCGGGGCCGGCGAGACGCGCTCGCAGCGCTTCGATCGTCCGGGGCTGGCGGTGGTGGGCTGTCGCGTGCATCGCAACATGCGCACGAATGTCCTCGTGCTGGAAACCCCATACGTGACGCAGGCGCGGGCCGACGGTTCGTTCGAGCTCGAGGGGCTTCCGGCGCGTGCCGGCACGCTCGTGGTCTGGCATCCACGCGCGGCGGCACGCTCGTTCGCCTGGGACGGCCGTTCCACCGCGCCGATGCAGGTGAAGCTCGTCGCGCTGCGTCCGCGCATCGGTGATACCGCGGCGGTGCGGCCGTGACGCGCGCGCGATTCCGGCGCCTGCGCGTCCTGCTGACATTGACGCTCTGCGCGCTTCTGCTCGCGCTCGGCGCGTGGCACACCTTGGAGCGTCGCGCTTCCGACGAAGCCGTCGCGATCGACCGCGCACGCGCGGTGCAGCGCTTCATCGAATCGCGCCTGCGCGACGACCTGGCCAATCGCGCCGGCCTGGTGGCCGAGGATCCCGCCTTTGCCGGCTACGTCGAAGCCGCCGTGGGCGGCGCCCTGCCCGGGCAGCCCGTCGACACCGCGTCGGTGGTGGATCTCCTGCGCGAGCGCGAGTCGCGGCTCGGTTTCGAATCCAGCGCCGTCCTCGATGCGAACGGCCGCATCCTCGGCGGCACGTCGACGCTGCTCGCCCCCGGCCGGGTCGCAGCGGAGGACGTCGTGCGCGCCGCCCGCGATCGCGATGCGGCCACGACGGGCGTATGGGTCGAGCGCAATCAACTGCATCTGGTCGCGGTGCTGCCGCTCGCCGCGGTTGGCGTCAGCGACGGTTTCCTGCTGGTTTCGAGGTCGCTCGGCCCGGAGTACACGTCCGCGCTGGCCTCGGTCGGCGTCGACGGCGCACTCGTCCGCAATGGTGCGACAGACCTCGCCGTCACCACGCTGGCGCCGTCCGACGCCGCACCTCTCGCGGAGGCGCTGCGCGACGGTCGCCTGCCGGTTCGGCTCGGTGGTCGGGTGCTCGCGCGCGAGCGCGCGTTCGGCTCCTCCGCCGCGTCCGTCGTGCTCGTGCCGCGCATGGCGGCGCATCCGCTGCAGGACGCGTTGCCGTGGGGCATCGCAGTGCTCCTCGTCGGAGGTACCTGTGCCTGGGCGACCGGCTGGCTTGCACGGCGCGTGCTCCGTCCGGCCGAGGTGCTGGTCGACCGGGTCGCACGCGCGGGCACCGGCGATCTGCACGTCAAGGTCGCCGCGCGCGACGCGGGCGAACTCGTCGAACTCGCGGCCGCGTTCAATCGGCTCATGGCCCGCCTGCGAGGCGCGACGTCGCCGGGCTGAGCGCCTGCATCCCATGGCGGCACCGCTGCGTAAGCACTGCCGCGGACTTCCTCCATCCTCCCTCCTACGGACTCATCCCATGCGCAACCGTTCGACCTTGCGATGCGCGCCGCGCGCGCTCGTGCTGGCCCTGATGCTGCTCGCACCCGCTGTCCACGCGCAGGACCTCGCCGCGCTGGGCGTGCCCGACGAACCCGAGGACACCGCACGCGGCATCAGCGGCAAGCTGCTGCTCACGGCGGGCGTCAGCCAGATCGAAGGAGCGGCGGGCGGCGGGCTCACGCCGTGGGCCGTGATCGGCGGGCATGGCACCCGCGACCAGATCGGTGCGTCGGCGTTCTACACCCGCGTCGATACCGACGACTACGCGCTCGACAGCTACGGGGCCCTGGTCGGCCTGCGCGACCGTGTCGAGCTGAGCATCGCCCGAAATGCGTTCGATACGCGCGACGTCGGTGCGGCGCTCGGCCTCGGTCGCGGCTACGTCATCCGCCAGGACATCGTCGGGCTCAAAGTGCGCGTCGCCGGTGATGCCGTGCTCGAGCAGGATTCGTGGATGCCGCAGATCGCGGTGGGCCTGCAGTACAAGCGCAACGACCGGGGCAACCTCGTGCGCGCGATCGGCGCGAAGGACGACAGCGGCACCGACGTCTACGTCAGCGCGACCAAGCTGTTCCTCGACAAGAGCCTGCTGCTCAACGGAACGGTGCGCTTCACCGAGGCGAACCAGTTCGGCATCCTCGGCTTCGGCGGCGACCGCAAGTCCGGCTACAGCGCGCAGTTCGAGGCGTCCGCCGCGTACCTGGTGAGTCGCAACGTGGCCATCGGCGCCGAATACCGCACCAAGCCCGACAACCTCGGCATCGCGAAGGAGGAGGACGCGTTCGACGTCTTCGTCGCCTGGGCGCCGACCAAGAACGTCTCGCTGACTGTCGCCTACGTCGACCTCGGCAACATCGTCATCGCCGACCACCAGCGCGGCGCATATGCCTCGCTGCAGGTCGGCTTCTGAACCCCGGAGCGTCCATGAACCGCATTCTCTGCATCGCACTCCTTGCCGGCCTCGCGTTGGCTCCCGCCGCCCGGGCTGCCGACGCCGCCACCGCGGTGCCGAACCCCGCGCCGGTGCATCCCGAGCTGAAGGGCGTATTCGACGACTTCGGCGGGCAGGCGGGCCTCACCGCGCTCGTCGACGACTTCATGGCCGTGATGCTCGACGATCCGCGCATGCGTCCGTTCTTCGAGAACGCCGACCAGCCGCGCATCAAACGCGGCCTCGTCGAGCAGTTCTGCGCGATCCTCGGCGGCGGATGCACCTACGGCGGCCGCGACATGCGCGCCTCGCACGAGGGCCTGCGCATCGATCGCGCCGACTTCAACGCGCTCGTGGAGGACCTGCAGGTGGCGATGAACCGCCGCAAGATCCCGTTCCGCTCGCAGAACCGCCTGCTCGCGGTGCTGGCCCCCATGCACCGCGAGATCATCACCAAGTAAGCGGGGCCCGCGGCGTCAGTACGCGCGGTAGGGCCGCTCGCGCAGCCACAGCGTGGCCAGCCACTTCTCGCCGCGCGTCACCGGCAGGCCCGCGTGCAGCGAGGCCGGGATCGCCCGGCCTTCGGCGTCCAGGTTGTCGAACACCACCGCGCGACCCGCCTTGGGCTCGACGCGCACGTCGAGGTCCGGAAAGTCGGTCGCGCCGCCGTCGGGGGGCGTGTTGAGGTAGGCGCAGATCGTGCGACGACGGTTGCCGGCCTGCGGCCCGTCCTGCTCGATCGCCGACGAGGGCAGGTAGTCGCGATGCGGGCGGTATTCCTCGCCCGGCTGGTAGCGCAGCACGATGAGCTGTTCGGCCTCGACCAGCTCGGCGCCGGCGGCGGCCGCCATGCGCAACTGTACGAGGCGCAGCGCCAGGTCCTCGACCAGCGGGTCGAACGAGGCATCGCTGCTGGTGCGCAAGCCGGCCTCCAGCACGGCACCGGTCGCGGGGTCGCGCACCGCCGACCGCCGCAGCATCGGCTGCGCGCTCGCCACCAGCAGGCGGCATTCATCGACGGACAGCAGGCCGTCGAGCTGCGCGACCCGCGGCGCCTCGGCGAGCACCTCCGCGTCCGGCGGGTCCAGCACCTCGTCCAGCGCCAGCGTCGATGGCGGGCTCGGGCGCTTCGGCGCGGCCGGCACGGCGATGATCTCGGGCAGGTCGTCGAAGCCGCCCTCGCGCAGGCGCGCCTTCAGCTGCGCGGCAGCGTCCGGGTTGGCGGTGACGCCTTCGCCCCGGCGCAGGCGCTCGGCCAGCAGGTGCGCCGCGATCGGGTCGCCGCGGCCGGCCGCGTGGTCGAGCAGCTGCACGGCCAGCGCCTGGTCCTGCAGGTTCGGCTTGCGCCCGAAGTGGATCGCCGCCGCGCGCAGCGCCGGCGGATGCCCGGCCTGCACGGCCGCCAGCAGGCGCGCGCCGATCTTCTCGTCGCGGGGCAGGGCGCGGTTACCGACCGCGACCACCGCCAGCAGGTAGCCCGCGATCGGCTGGCCCGCGGCCTCGGCGCGCTCGAAGGCCTGCACCGCGCCGGCGACGTCGAGGTCGGTGCCGATGCCGTACATCCGCATCCGCCCGGACTCGATCAGAGCCCCGGCATGGCCGGCGGCCGCGGCCCGCGAATGCAGGTCGAAGGCCTCCTCCATCTGCAGGTCGGCCACCAGCGCGGTCGCCAGCCGGTAGAGGTCCTCGGCCGCGCCGGAGGCGGCCGCCGTGCGCAGCGCGCTCAGCTCATTCGAATCGTTCATGGCGCGCAGGGTACCCGACCCTACGCGCACCCCGGGCCGCGTACGGACGCCTTGTTACAATCGGGCCATCCTTAGAAATAGATGTGCGACCGCCATGAGCTCGCCTGCCGACCGCCTGCCCGAGACCACCGCCGAGACCGCCACGCCGCTGCGGTTTGTCACCGCCGCCAGCCTGTTCGACGGCCACGACGCGGCCATCAACATCATGCGCCGCCTGATCCAGGGGCAGGGCGCGGAAGTGGTGCACCTCGGCCACAACCGCTCGGTCGAGGACGTCGTCCGCGCCGCGCTTCAGGAGGACGCCGACGGCATCGCGCTGTCGTCCTACCAGGGCGGCCACGTCGAGTACTTCAAGTACATGGTCGACATGCTCAAGGAGCGCGGCGCCGGCCACATCAAGGTCTTCGGCGGCGGCGGCGGCACGATCACGCCCGAGGAGATCAAGGAGCTGCAGGCGTACGGGGTCGAGCGCATCTACCACCCGAACGACGGCATGCACATGGGCCTCGTCGCGATGATCGAGGACGTGGTGCGCCGCGCCTCGCAGGCCCGCATCGACATCGCCCCGGCCTCCACGCAGCCGTCGATCGACGACGAGATCGCGCTCGGCCGCATGCTGTCTTCGATCGAGGAAGGCAGCCTCGACGAGGCGCAGCTCCAGCACCTGCGCAAGCAGTGGCAGCTCGCGGGCAGCAAGACGCCGGTGGTCGGCATCACCGGCACCGGCGGCGCGGGCAAGTCGTCGGTCACCGACGAACTGCTGAACCGCTTCCTCGCCAATTTCCCGGAGATGCGCATCGCCGTCATCTCCGTCGACCCGACCCGCCGCCGCACCGGTGGCGCGCTGCTGGGCGACCGCATCCGCATGAACTCGCTGCGCTCGAGCCGCGTCTACATGCGCTCGATGGCCACGCGCCGCCAGCACGCGGCGACGAACGCCGTGCTGCGCGACTGCATCGCCTTCCTCAAGGGCACCGGCTACGACCTGGTCATCGTCGAGACCGCCGGCATCGGCCAGTCCGACTCGGAGATCGTCGACCTCGTCGACTTCCCGATGTACGTGATGACCAGCGATTTCGGCGCGCCGAGCCAGCTCGAGAAGATCGACATGCTCGACTTCGCCGACCTCGTGGTGCTCAACAAGTTCGACAAGCGCGGCGCCGAGGACGCCTTGCGCGACGTGCGCAAGCAGTGGAAGCGCAACCGCGTGGCGTTCCAGACCGCCGACGAGGACGTGCCGGTCTACCCGACCATCGCCAGCCAGTTCAACGACCCCGGCATCAGCTGGATGTTCGCCAACCTCTGCCGGCTGCTGCGCGACAAGCTGCAGCTGCCGCAGGAGAAGTGGACGCCCGACCTCGACACCGGTCTCCGCGAGCCGCGCGCCACCGTGCTGATCCCGGGCAGCCGCGTGCGCTACCTCGCCGAGATCGCCGAACAGGGCCGCGGCATCAACCGCCAGATCGAGACGCAGGCCGAAGTCGCCGACCGCGCGCAGTCGCTGTGGGAGGCGCTGAAGGAACTCGGCGACGAGAAGCTGCCGAAGGCGCTCGATCTCTTCGATAGCAACGACCTCACGGCCACCGCCGACATCGAGCCCGCGGCCACCAACGTGCCCGACAGCCCGTCGCCGGCCGTCACCGTGCCGAACGCGCGCCCGGTCGACCGCACACTGCTCACCCTGCGCCAGCGCTACAACGACGCGGTGCAGTCGCTCAGCGCCGAAGCGCTCAAGCTGCTGCGCGCCTGGCCCGCGCGCCTGAAGTCGATCACCGACGAGGTGACCGAGTACACCGTGCGCGACAAGGTGATCCGCGTCGAGAACTACCGCGAGTCGCTGAGCCACCAGAAGATCCCGAAGATCGCTGCGCCCACCTACAAGGGGTGGGGCGAGCTGCTGGTGTTCCTGCAGAAGGAGAACCTGCCGGGTGCCTACCCGTACACCGGCGGCGTCTACCCGTACCGTCGCACCGGCGAGGACCCGATCCGCATGTTCGCGGGCGAGGGCACGCCCGAGCGCACCAATCGCCGTTTCCACTACCTCAGCCTCGGCCAGCCGGCGGCGCGCCTGTCCACCGCCTTCGACAGCGTCACGCTGTACGGCGAAGACCCGGCGCCGCGCCCGGACATCTACGGCAAGATCGGCAACTCGGGCGTCAACATCCCCACGCTCGACGACATGAAGAAGCTGTACTCCGGCTTCGACCTGTGCGCGCCCAGCACGTCGGTGTCGATGACGATCAACGGCCCCGCGCCGATGATCCTCGCGATGTTCATGAACACCGCGATCGACCAGCAGGTGGAGAAGTACCTGCGCGAGGACGAGTCGCGCTGGCTCGCTGCGCGCCACAAGATCGACGGCATGTTCGAAGGTCGCGAGCGTCCGACCTACGCCGGCCCACTGCCCGAAGGCAACGACGGCCTCGGCCTCGGCCTGCTGGGCGTCACCGGCGACGAGGTCGTCGAGCCGGAGGTGTACGAACGCATCAAGGCCTACACCCTGCAGACCGTGCGCGGCACCGTGCAGGCCGACATCCTGAAAGAGGACCAGGCGCAGAACACCTGCATCTTCAGCACCGAGTTCGCCCTGCGCATGATGGGTGACATCCAGCAGTACTTCGTGGACCGCAAGGTCCGCAACTTCTACTCGGTGTCGATCTCGGGCTACCACATCGCCGAAGCCGGCGCGAACCCGATCAGCCAGCTCGCCTTCACCCTGAGCAACGGCTTCACCATCGTCGAGTACTACCTCGCCCGGGGTATGAACATCGACGACTTCGCGCCCAACCTGTCGTTCTTCTTCTCGAACGGCATGGACCCGGAGTACACCGTCATCGGCCGCGTCGCCCGCCGCATCTGGGCCCGCGCCATGCGCGAGCGCTACGGCGCCAGCGCGCGTAGCCAGATGATGAAGTACCACATCCAGACCAGCGGCCGGTCCCTGCACGCGCAGGAGATCCAGTTCAACGACATCCGCACCACGCTGCAGGCGCTGTACGCGCTGTTCGACAACTGCAACAGCCTGCACACCAACGCCTACGACGAAGCCATCACCACGCCGACGGAAGAAAGCGTGCGCCGCGCCGTGGCGATCCAGATGATCATCAACAAGGAGCTGGGGCTCAACTTCAACGAGAACCCCTGGCAGGGCAGCTTCATCGTCGACAAGCTCACCGACATCGTCGAAGAAGCCGTCTACAAGGAGTTCGAAGCCATCAGCGAGCGCGGCGGCGTGCTGGGCGCCATGGACACCATGTACCAGCGCGGCAAGATCCAGGAAGAGTCGCTCTACTACGAGCACAAGAAGCACGACGGCTCGCTGCCCCTGATCGGCGTCAACACCTTCCTCGGCAAGGACGGCCACTCCGACGTCGCCACGGAGATCGAATTGATTCGCTCGACCGAGGAAGAGAAGGGCCAGCAGATCACCAATGTGGCCGGCTACCAGCAGAACCGGAACGCGCGGGCCGGGGAGGGCCTACGCTTCCTGCAGAAGACCGCCCGCGAGCGCCGAAACGTGTTCGAGGCGCTGATGGAGGCGGTGAAGACGCACAGCCTCGGGCAGATTAGCCATGCGTTGTATGAGGTGGGTGGGGAGTATCGGCGGAATATGTGATTGTCGGCAGTTCCTTTTCTTGGGCGTTCGAACCAGAGGGATAAACAATGATTGCTGATGACACGCAAACCGCACCTGGGGTAGAGGACGACTCGGACGACGCTCCATACGAGCCGACAAATCAGCGGAAGGTCCTAATTCAACCGTATGACTATGCGGTCCGAACGCTGATGGAGATGGTGATCGAAGGCGATCTGATTCTGGACCCGGATTACCAGCGAAAGTACAGATGGTCTGATCAAAAGGCTTCGCGGTTCATCGAGTCAATCGCCCTCAATATTCCGGTTCCGGTCTTCTATTTCGCGGAAGAGCCCGATGGCACCTTCAGTGTCATCGATGGACAGCAACGTTTGACGTCGCTTTTCCGTTACCTAAAGCCTCAAGAACTTTCGTCCGTCTTTGGGGATGACATCACGGAACTGACGCTCGCTGATTTGAAGGTTAGGTCCGACTTAAATGGCAAAAAGTACGCCGATTTGGAGCGAGCCGAACGAGCCCTTCTTTCCAAGCGGCCGCTTCGTTGCATCGTAGTTTTGAATGAGTCCGATGAGACATTGAAGTTTGAGGTCTTTGAGAGACTCAATTCGGGTAGCGCGTCCCTAACCGATCAGGAGGTCAGGAACTGTCTGTATCGCGGCCCATTGAATGAGCTGCTTAAGGAGCTGGCGGACAATACGCAGTTCAAGGAGCTTGTTTCGCTCCCGGACGCCGCGCAGAAAAACATGAAGGACGTTGAGCTCGTGCTGCGATTCTTCGCGTACCGCGAGCTTAACGAATCGTCTAAATATTCCGACAGCTATACAGAGCATCTGAATACTTTCATGGAAGAGAACCGCGAGATAAGTGACAAGCGGCGTGCCCAGATGAGAGCGCTTTTCGAAGAAACCGTCGGCGCACTCCATTCCTCGTTAGGGCCATCGGTCGCCTTTCGAAAGCCGCTGGATATGGGGAATCCCCAGAGTTCGGCGTTCGCGAATAACCTGATCAACGGTTCGATTTACGAATCTCAGATGGTGTCCGTGTCAAAGCTGATCGAGGCGGGCGATCAGCTCCCCGCCGACCTGCGCGGTCGACTGTTGTCAGCATTTACGGATCCGAATTACACCGGTGCAGTCCTGCAGGGCGGGACGGCAAAGAAGTCGAAGGTACTGGCTAGGACCAGGGTCTTAGACGCTCTCTTGGTGTAGTGCGGTGATGGAAGCCCTCACCGGATTTACTGCCAGCCTTGTCGAGATTCGTAAAATCGCTGATCACGCTGATGTGTTGCTCGGCGACCGTACGTCGGGCGAAACAGAATTAGCGAATGAGATCGCGCGGTCGGCGTTAGTGCTGCTTTGCGGCTACTTTGAAGGCTTCGTGCGCGAGTTGACACAGGAAGCGGTGGACCGAATCAATGATGAGGAAGTGGATGTGAATTCGCTTCCGAAGACCTTACTTGTGAGCCTTGTGGAAACGGCTCTCAAATCAACTGGAGACAAGCGGACAGAAGCACTTTCAGTGCTCCGCGACCGCATCAAGTCAGGTGAGCCCTGCGCCTTGGATCGCAAGGGGCTATCGACTACCGGCGGCAACCCGACCGTCGACGTCATCGAGGGGCTCTTAGGCACTTTCGGCATAGCTTCGATTATTGATTCGCTTTCGATAAGGGATTACGAGCTAGACAGCACCTATACCGTTGAGCCGCAGTCCAAAGCTATCGAAGCCGCAATCGCAAACGCGCTTGGTGACGAGGCAAGAGACTCGGTCAGTAGAGTCTTGGAGATTGTGGATGCCAAGTGGCTGCCAAAGAAGCGTAGGCGTTCGGTGGGCTATGTTTCGGCGATTGAGGAACTGCTGAAGCGAAGGAATCGCATCGCGCATGGCGAAGGAAGAGAAATTGTTACTCCTTCAGAACTGCGAGAGCATGCAGCCGTGATCGGGAAGCTAGCGGCTGGCATGTCTGAGGCGATGGATGCGCTAATAGATGACTTGGTGCCCGCTCCAAGCGAGGGGTTGGGCGCGTAGCCGACAGATCGTGAGTGCCTCGCCCTTCAAGGTACGCCGCCGAATTTGCACAAGGACCAAGGTCCCGCGACTTGGACGGACCGTTCCTTCGAGTCGTTTTCACCCAGCGGTTCTGCTTAGGTCGACCTCTTCGAAACGCTCATATAGCGCCGCGAGGCGTTTGCGAGGCATCCGAAACTGGCTGCGCGCTTTAACTTTCGGGCGTGCCGTTGCGACGCCGTCGATCTTTGATCCGGGGTCGAACACCACATCTCCTGCGACGAGCGCGCTCAGATACTTCGCAAAGTCTGTCCGTTCCCCTAGGAGGACGGGATTCCGGTACCTGTAGGACGGGTCGATGCCGCCTTGGGACTGGTAAGGCACGTACGCGGCCGATGCGTGCTTGCGGTTCCAGTGGGTCAGCAGGTTGCTGTACGTCCACGTCGCGGCTTCGTCACCGTCGCGATCCAGCAGCACGATGCGGCCACCCGCATCCGTGATGACACCTTTCGTATTGTCGAAGCCGGTCAGACCGAGCGTCATGTCGGTTGTGGCGTCGGGTTTGCCGTAGTGGTGTCGGCCGGTGAAGTACATCTGATCTTTGCCGGACACGTGCCGACCATACCGTCGGACGAAAGCGCCCACGCCGTGGGCGCCGTAGAACCCGCCGTTCGGCTCGGGGGTCATCAGCGTGATGTAGCTTCCGCTGTACGCCTTGATCTCCCATCCCAAGTAATCAGGGGCGGCATCGCCATTCGGCTTTACGCCTAGAAGCGCTTCCAGCGTGTAGCCCCCACCATTGCGCGCCTTGTAAGGAGTCCGCTCGCCGTTCTTGTTGAGTCGCATTGACGGGACGGGCCCGAGGTCCTGGATCTCGCGTAGGCGCATAAGCACCAGTGACCTCGAATCGCCTGCTGGCGTACCCGTGACGGCCAGTTCCTTGAAGAGCCCCGCATCGACCTGGGGCGCCAGCGCTGCTTCGAACGCCAGCGGTGACCCGGCCGGCGCCAGGTGGGCGAGGGTGCGGCCATCAGCTGTAGTCCCGAAGAAAAGCACCCGCCCGTCAACGCCGCGTCGCAGGTCTTTCGGAATGGGGCGCAGGTACTCGTTGGGCGCGGTTCTGCAGCCGCGCAGAAAGCCCGAGAGCCTCACTTCGGGGTAGCGCGAGTAGAGGATGAGCTGCGCGTTTGGAGCCTTCTCTTGGCCCGTCGGGCCGACCCAGAAGAACTCGAGGGGCGCCTTGAAGGTCGGGTCCTTCAGTCCCGGCTCGGCGTGGACCTCGCCGTAAGGGAAGTAGGTCAGAACCTCGAAACTGCCGCCGAGGTACACCTGCTGCTTGCTGTTGTCGTTCTCGCTCAGGGGCTTGAAGAAGATGCGTGTGGCGCCGACGTCGCGGAAGCGGGCGACAAGGGCCGTAAGTTCTTCGAAGGAATCCACAGGGTGCTCGCGGGGCCGGATACGGCGAGATTACCTGCCGTTGCCACGCATCAGTGCTGCCGAGTGGAGGCGTGGGCCGCGATCCGGTCGCCCAGTTCACTGATGGCCCGGAACCTGTCGCCGGCCGATGCGCCGCGGAGCTCGCACTCCCAGATGGTTTCGACGTTCCAGCCGAGGGCGCGCAATTCGGCTTCCTTACCGGCGTCGCGCGCCTGGTTGGCCTCGATCTTGGCCTCCCAGAACTCCATGCGCGTCTTCGGCAGGCGGAACAGATGGCAGTGATGCCTGTGCCAGAAGCAGCCGTGAACGAAGACGACTGTCCGGTACCTCGGCAGGACGACGTCGGGTCGTCCCGGCAGCTTCGATCCTTCGACCTGATAGCTGTCGCCCAGCCGGAAGCGGAAGCCCAGCGCGTGCAGGCCGCGCCGGACTTCCAGCTCGATCTTCGTGTCCTTTCCCTTGACACGCGACATCAGCGCGGAGCGCTGCTCCGGACTGATGATGTCCACGACTTCAGGCGACCTTACGGTCAGTGGCTTCCGCATCGCCGATGCGGTCGAGCAGAGGGACGATCAGATCGGCCACGGCACCAATCACCGGAACCACCACCGAGTTGCCGAACTGCTTGTAGGCGCGCGTATCGGAAACCGGAATCCGGAAGGTGTCCGGGTAGCCCATCAGGCGCGCGCACTCGCGCGGTGTCAGACGCCGCGGGTTCTTCTTCTTGCCCTGATCGACGAGGATTTCCGAGCCATCCTTGTAATACCGGGCCGACAGCGTGCGCGCCGTGTCCTTCTTCGTGACGAGGCCGAAGCCAAAGCCATTGCCCTTCTCGCGATGTTTGGTCGCGTAGTTCTGCAGGTATTCCCAGAGCTTGTCCGACAGCGTGTAGCAGTCGCGGACCTTGCCCTTCGGGCCGTCGAGGTAGTTGGGGTCGACGAACTCGCTACCGTCCTGCCTGTGGAGAATCGTCGCGAGCTTCGGGCCGGCCTCGATGGGCGGAAGGTGCAGATCGTCCCAGCTGAAAGGCACGGGCTCGCGGAAGCCGACGATGATGATTCGCTCGCGATGCTGCGGCACGAAGTGCTTGCCGTTGATGACTTTCGTGTGGACCGCGTAACCCAGTTCGTTCTGCAGCACGTCGATGATCGTGGAGAACGTGCGGCCCTTGTCGTGGCTCACCAGGTTCTTGACGTTCTCCAGCAGGAACGCCTTGGGTCGCTTGGCAGCGATGATGCGCGCCACATCGAAGAACAGCGTCCCCTGGGTCTTGTCCGCGAAACCGTGCGGGCGGCCTAGAGCATTCTTCTTCGACACGCCCGCGATCGAGAATGGCTGACAGGGGAAGCCCGCCAGCAAGACGTCGTGGTCGGGCACGTCATTCTCGTGGACACCGGTGATATCGCCAGCGAAAACGTGGCCGGGGCCATCGTGGAAGTTGGCCGCGTAGGTCTTCTGCGCGTAGCTGTCCCATTCGCTGGTGAACACACAGCGGCCGCCCAGCTTCTCGAACGGGATGCGCAGGCCACCGATGCCGGCGAACAGGTCGATGAAACGGAACGCACCCGTATCGGTCGGTACTTCACCAAGCGGGAGCAGACGTTGCCGGATCGCGTCCGCCACGTAGGCCGGCGGCTCGGTTTCCCGGATCTTCCATCGACGGACCGTCTTGGGATCCACCCCCAGCTCCCGCGCGATTTCCTTCGGGGAGTAGCGCTTCAGCGCGAGATCGATCAGTTCGTACGCGTCCATGTGGGCTCCGGGAAGAATGGGGACATTATGTCCATAAGCGTCCCAGCGGTGAAGTGGCCATTTCGATAAGTGGACCGACGAACTACCGCGGGTCCGTACAAGTCTCGGCGCGTACGTCGCAACCGATGAGATCCCTTCAGCGACAACGGCTTAGCGGAGCGCGCAGACGGCTTTCGCAATCGCAACGCGGTCTGCCAAACTCGACCCCGCTCCGTCGCCCCAGCACGGACCCACGCCACGGACCCGGCGGAGCAAGGACGCGCGGACATGAGTCCGCGTTTGCACACACGGAGTCATAAGGAGATGGATGTGTCGCAGAACCTCATTACCCTCAACGTCACCGACGCGCAGCTGCAGACGGTGCGCACCGCGCTCGACCAGATCGAGGCCGCGCTGCCGGGGCTGATCTCGATGGAGTCCGGCGATCGCCGCGGGCTGATGCTGATGGGCCCGAAGTCCGAGGCCTTCGCGCGGCAGACGCTGCGCGTGCTGGAGCAGAACCCGAAGATCGTGCCGCCCAGCTTCGACCTGGCCGCGGCCCGTGCCGACCTGGCCGCGTTCGAGCGCCTGCAGCCGCTGCTGGAGCGCGTGGAGCGCCTGCAGCGCCGCCTGGACGACACCGTCGCCGCGCTCGGCAGCGACGTGATGGACGCCTCGCTGGAGGGCTATGCGCAGATCAAGCTGTCCGGCGGCGCGCAGGGCCTGGACGACCTGCGCCGCGAGCTGGGCGGGCGGTTCGCCAAGCAGCGACGCAAGGCGGCGTCGGTGGCCGAACCGGCCTGATCGTCGCAGCTTCGAAATACCCTCAGGCCGCCTCCGGGCGGCCTGTTTTCTTAGGGCCCCGCTGCCTCGAATAGCGTCGGGGCGCCCCGCGAGAGGTCGGCCGCCTCACCCGTGGCGTCGCCGACCTCATCGTCCACGTGGCATGCGCCATCGATGAGATCGCCGACCCCTTGCGTGACGCCCGCGACCTCGTCGATCAGGTCGCCGACGCCGCCGTCGGGATCGGGGACGTCAAGTCCGAGGTCGCCGACGCCTGCCATGAGGTCGGCGACGTCATCGATGACGTCGCGGACGCCTTCGGTGAGGTCGATGACGGCATCGTCGAGGTTATTGTCGTCATGGATGGAACACCGGCGACGCCCGGCGGCCGCGGCAGGGCGGGAAGCACGTGCAGCCCAAGAGCGCGCCTGCGTCCGGTGGGTCGGCCGCCGGGGCCGTCGGGCCCGAGCGGGTCGGGCGGCGGGGCGCGAACCGCACGGCGAGCCGTCGGATCGCGCAGGCGGAACCGCCCCTGCGCCTCCCTGGTGCGGCCTAACGGTTCACCCATTCCCCGCGCACGTTGTCCCAGGCGATGAAGATGCGCTTGGCGTCGTCCAGCGGTTCCTCGAGCGAGGGGTCGCAGTCGCCCAGGCACGAGCGCACCTTCAGCGTCGTGCTGCATTCGTACTGGTCGGGAAACTGCGGGGGCAGGCGTTCGCAGCCGTCGGAACGCACGTTGGCGAGCTGCTGGTGGACGATCGCGCTGGCGCCCGTCGCGGTCAGCGTGAGCCGCGTGCCGCCGGCGGCTTCGATCGCCTCGAACTCCTCGCGCTCGAGTCGCTCCACCACCGACGCCGGCGGCGGGCCGGGCGGCGCCGGGCGGGCCCCGGGACCGATCGCGCGGGCGATGTCCGGATCGGCCAGCGCGATGTTGGCGAAGGCGGGTTCGGTGGAGAGCGCCTGGTGCCACTGGGCTTCGAAGCCCTCCGGCACCACCACCTGGAGCACGCCGGCCGGGTCGCCTTCCGACGAGAGACCCAGTGCTTTCAGCCGTGCCAGCGCGGCGTCGCGCCGGTGCGGAAGCAATCGCACCTGCAGGCGCCCGGGGACGCGCACCGCGGTCGTGGCATTGCGGGCGTAGGCCCGGCCGTCCACCTGCAACACGGTGCCGCGGTACTGCACCGGCGGCGGCTCAGGCGCTTCGCCACGGCATCCGGTGAGCGCGCCGCCGAGCGCGGCCGCGATGCCCAGGGCCTGCAACGTCCTGTGGAACGTGGTCATGCGTCGATCCTCTCGTGCCGCGCCCCCGCGCGTCCGCGCAGTGTCGCAGTCGAGGCGGACGCGTGGAAACGGTCGCGCCCGCCGCGCCTCGCCCGCGGCGTCGCTGCCGCGATGCTGCAGCGCGCATCAGCCGACGGGTGGCATGCGCGGCGAGCGGGCGCCGTCTGGAAGTCCGCGGGATGCGGCACTACGATCGACCGGCGCATGAGCGCATCGGGGACATCGAAATGATCAAGTCGACGACGTCGCGGCGACTGGCCGCGATCGCGGTATGCGTCATGCTGCTGGCCGGCTGCGGCGCGTCGGATCCGCCCGGCAACGACGCGGTCGAATACGACGGCGGCGTGCTGCGCGTGGACGGCCGCGAGTTCCGCGCCGAGCCGAATCCCGACGAGAAGGTCTACCCGACGCTGCGCGGCCGGATCGTCGTGCAGCCGCGTCCGCAACATGACCCGGAGGCCGTCGCGCTCGCGCTGGAGTGGGTGCAGCGCTACGGCCTCACCGTCGAAGGGCGGAGCAAGGAGGGCTGGATCCTCGTCAAGGTGCCCGACGGCTACGAACAGCAGTGGGCCGCCGCGTTCTCGATGACGAATCCCGCGCAGGTGTCGGCGACGACGGATGGCAAGTTGAGCCCGACGCCCATCGCGCCTTATGTCGCGCCACCCGACGGTGCGTCCGGCGCCGTTCCCGCTGAGGATGACGGCATCAAAGGCCCGGGGGCGCACGCATGACGCGGGTCGGGGCGCGCGTCGGTGGGCGGCCGCTGCGCGTCGGCGCGACGGCGGCCACGCTCGTTGCCGTGACCGCAGGCGTCGTGCTGCTGGCAGGCTGCGCCCGCGGCGGCCGCAACGACGCGGACTGCGAGCAGGCGGCGCGCGCGCTCGCCGACGCCGGCTACCGCGCCACGCTCAAGGCGGCGGTGGAGCGCCAGTTCGATGCGGGCGAGTTCGGGCCTGCGGGCAAGTTCAGCGTGCCCGACGACATGCCGGGCGCCCTGGCGGTGAAGCTCGCCCCGGAATTCACCGCCATCGCGTCGCGACCCCTGCAGGAACGACTGATCGTCGACGCGCGTGGCGACATCGACGCCGTCTTCGTCGGCTGGCCGCCGGGGCAGGGCGTGCTCGTCGACGTGCGTCCCCACACGAGGATCCCCGTGACGAAGGACTATGGGGATGGCGTGGCGCTGGTCTGCGAAGCGCGCGACTGAGGGCAACGGCGCGGGATACGGGTGCGGGAGGCGTGCAGGCCTCGGTGGCGAACGCGTCGAACCGCCTGCGCGGGCTGCAGTGCAGTGCATCGCCGCGGGTGGTGAGCAGGCCGAGGCGACGCGTCGACCCCGCGGGGAAGGGGCGCGCAGTGGACGCGCCAAGACGGGTCGGCGCGCGCCGTGCACGTTCGCGCCGGCGCGCAGTCGGGGCATCACGTGCAGGGATGCGTCCTGGGCACGTGGCCGCGGAGGTCGTCGCAGCGCGTTGACCACGGCAGGGCGCGGACGTCGTCGATGCGTATCGAGGTCCAGACGCGCGGGGTCGCATCGCGCCGCGCCCATTCGATCAGGTAGTGATGGTTGATGCCGAGCTGCGGCCCCTGCATCGGCACTGTCTGCTCGCCGACCGGGTCGATGCGCCCGGCGTCGTTCGGGCACGCGTTGCCGGCGTCGCTGCGACCCTTGACGCCGTCGGAGACGCCGAGCGGCAGCGTGTCGCGACGGGTTCCGAATGGCGTGGTCACGCTGGAGAGCAGGCGCATGCACAGTGGCGCATCGATGTAGCTGCGGACCGTCGCGATTTCGGTCGGGCCCTTCCAGAATGGCCTGCGGTCGATGGCGATTCCGGTCTGGAGCGCGCGCACCTGCGCGGCATCGTCCGCCGTGCGCGGCGGGAGCCGTCGCCAAGTTGTTTCCTGCGTCGAACCGAGGTCGATGCCCGGGCTCTCGGCCCAGACGCTGAAGGAGCGCCGCGATTCCGTCGTGCTGCCGATGACCAGGCCGCCGCCGAGGTCGCGTCGCATGCGGACATCGACGTAGTGCGTGCCATCGACGCGGGCATCGTGCCGGGCGACGCTGTAGAGCCAGCCGCCGCGGCATTCGAAGTGCGCGCCTTCGCGCAGCTCGACATCGGCGGCCCGACCCCGGTAGCGCGCGCCTCGCTCCAGTGGCATCGGGATCTCACCGCGCCGGGCGCGCATGCCGACGGTGTCGAGGCCGAACTTCACGCGGAGCGTGGCGCCGTCGTCGGCCTGCTCGATTCGCGCGTAGTGGTCGCGCCACGCCGCACGCGGCGGGCGGTCGACGAACCCCTCGAGGGACCATGCGTCGACGCCGGCATATTCGCCATCCAGATGCGGGCAGCCGTTCGGAAAGCGCGCGAACGCGGGCCGGGGCCACGGCCATCCGCCCGGGTAATCCTCCGGGCGGACCACGAAACGCAGGGCGGCGAAGGCAAGCACCACCAGCAGCGCGATCCGCATCACGCGCCACAGTGCACGTAACCGGCCAAATCCGCGCCCGTGCGGACGCGGCGGAACGGGCGGGCTCGGCGCGGACTGCGCGGGATCGAAGCGCTGCGTCACGCGGCGCGTGCGTTTCCACTGCACGTGGTCGTTCGCGATGCGCGCCACCGCGATGAGCAGGACGACTCCGAACAGCAGGAACACCGTCGCCACGAGGATCCGACCCGTGGACGGCGCGGCGAACGACGTCAGGGGCAGCAGGGCGATGGATGCGCCGATCGCGACGCGACAGGACCTCGGAACCACGGGTGTCTCCGGTCACGCGCCCCTCCCCGGGCGCAGGCGGAGCATAGCGGGGCGCTGCGGGTGGATCGACATCGCGCGTAGCGACGCGGGCGTCGGCGTCACTGGAGCGGCTTGCCCGGAATGCACAGCTGGCGATGGCCGCGACGACGCGTGTCGAACCACGCGGCGCGCGGTCGGCCGGGCGAGAGACCGCGACCACATGTCGGCGGCCACGGCGCCGCACAGCCGTGGACGGGTGCGCGGTGCGCGGCACACAGGCGCGGGTTCCGGGCAGGAAAGGCCCGGGCTCATCGCGGGAGACGATCAAGAAGCGGCGGGCTCGATTGCTTTTCCGGTGCTGGTCGTCGTCGCGGCGGGGCGGGGCGACGTGGTCTCGACGGCGTCCCGCGTGGACCATCCTGCCCGCGTGCCCAGGGCACGCTTGGACGGGCGAGCGGCCCGGTCGCGGTCGCGACGTGCGATACGCAACACGGGTTAGTGCCGAATGGCCTCGGCAACGGCACTTAAAGCCGAAATCGGAAACAGGGGCAGACTGAAGTTCGGCGCGATGATGATCGTCGCTTCAACACATCGATCGCTTCGCGTCAGCGCGCGGCGCCGAGTCTGCCGCTGCACCTGTCACACATGTTGCCCAAGGCATGTGGCGCAAGCGATGTCTCTCCGCGTCCCATCGTTTTCCACCCCTGTCGCCACGGCCGTTCTGGGCATCGCCCTGGTCCTGCCGGCGTCGGCCGACTGTGCGTGTCGCCGGGTGGCGACCGCTGGCTCACCGGCGACCGCCCACCGCGTGCAGCGCCTGCGATCGCCACCTCGTCGTGGGTGCCGGCGACTGCGGGAACGACGCGCAGCCGTCGGTGACGGTGGCGCGGTATCGCCGGACATCGCCGCAGGCGTGCCTCGTGCACCTCGACGCGACCCGCTGTTGATGGCACGCCGGCGCGACACCGCGTGCGGCCGCGCTCGAAAGACGAGTGCAGGGGCGGAGCTTGATCGCGTCAGCCTGACTCACCGCGCGGTACGGACGAGCCCTTCGGCCGACGAGCCGCGCGGCCGCCGGCGAGGGCTTGGGTCCTGGCTTCGACGATGGCCGGCACGGAAAATCCCGCGCTGCGCCGGGCTTCAGTCCTCGACACGCGGGAACGTTGCGATCTGCGGGCCCAGTCGCGTGACGGCGCTGACGCGGCCCGCGGCGTCGCGGTTGAACAGGAACCGCAGCACGCCGCTGGCGGACTGCGGCAGCTCCAGTTCGAAGATGTCCGGGGCCACGGGATCGAGCCTGCGTTCGCGCCCTTCCGGCTCGACGAGCAGCAGGTGGTCGGCCATGGGCTTCACCTCCAGCACCAGCCCCTTGGGCGTGCGGAAGCGCCCCGCGTAGGACGGCAGCGGACCGGCATCCGCGATGGGGAGGCGAGGAGTGGGCGACAGCACCCGCGTGCTCTGGGCGACGGCCACCCGCCACTCGGCGCCCTGCCGTTCCAGGACGGTCAGGTAGCGGAACACGGTGCGCATGTTGCCGAACCCTTCGGTGGCCGTGCTGGTGACGACCGCGGCGCCGGGGCCGACGATCCGCACGCGGTCGTCGCTCCATGCCGTTCCCGCGTAGGCGCTGCCAGCGTGGCTTCGCGCAGCGGACAACGCGCCATCGCGATCGAAGGCAGTGCCGACGCTGAGCGTCAGCGTCAACTCCGCCGTCGACAAGGCGCTGAACGTGGGCGCATCGCCCTTCGCGAACGCATCCCACCAGGCATGGGCCGCGGTGATGGCGGTCGACTCGCCCGCGGGCGGGGTCGCTGCACCGGCCCGCAGTGCGAGACCGCCGGCAAGCAGCAGGGGATAGAGCAACGTTTTCCGGATCATCGGTGCGCCTCGCTCGTGGGACTCCCGGAGACTAGTCGAAAACGACCGCGCGGCCCGGCGACCGCGGCCGCGCGAGCGACATCGGCCGGGCATCGGCATGGCATCACGCGCGTCACGTCGATCACGGCGCGCTGCGACGGGGCGGAGTGGGACGCCGCGGCCCGACGGGCCTGCACCGGGCTGCGCGTGGCGCGAAGCGGGTCCGCATTCGTGCAGGCGACCGCAACGGGGCTCAGGGCGCGTGCCCGGGCGTTATCCGCTTCGAGCCCCGAGGGGGGGCGGCGCGCAGACGCCGACGGTTCCTCGGACACGGCAGCGCAGGGCGCCGCTATCGCGAGGGCGTGCCGCCGCCGGTCCGCAGCCGTGGCGCAAGGTTACGACGGGGCAGGGCGCGGCGACGTCGAAGCTGCCGTGTCGGGGCGTGGCACATCCACGCGATGCGCCATCGAGGGTGGCCGTGGACGCCGTGATCGCCGGTTGCGACGGTGTCGCCAGCCGGCTGTCAGGCCGCGCCGATGGAGGCAGGCGTTGCGCGACCCCGCTTCATCGCGAACATCGCAGCGTCGGCGTGCGCGACGAGGGTGTCCGCATCGCGAGCGTCGGCGGGATAGATGGCGGCGCCGATGCTGGCCCGGAGCATCACGGTCGTGCCCTCGATCGTCAGCGGCCGCGCGAGCTGCGTGCAGATGGCCGCTGCAACCTTCCGCCCGCCCGTCGCGTCGCAGCCGGGCAGCAGCGCGACGAATTCATCGCCGCCGACGCGCGCGACGGTGTCGCCCTCGCGCAGTCCGGCGCCGAGCCGGCGCGCGGCCTCCGCGAGCACGCGATCCCCCGCGCTGTGCCCGAACGCGTCGTTGATCGCCTTGAAGCCGTCGAGGTCGATGTAGAGCACCGCCAGCGACGCGCCACTGCGTTCCGCAGCGGCCAGCCCGGCGTCGAGGAGCTCGTGCAAGCGACGCCGGTTGGGCAGCGCCGTGAGCACGTCGTGGTTGGCCCGGTGTTCGAGTTCCTGCTCCACCCGCCGCAGCTCGCGGACATCGCGCGCCACGCCGACGCGTACCCCGAATTGCGGTAGCCACTGCGCCGACCAGAGCAGGTCGACGTGGCTCCCGTCGTGGTGGCGGTAGCGGTTGCGGAAGTGGCGCTCGCCGCGGCCGTCCATCAGGTCGGCCGCCTGCGCGCGCGTCGCTTCACGGTCGTCCGGGTGCACCAGCTCGAACATCCGCTGCCCGACGAGCGCCGCGCGCGGATGACCGAGCATGCGTTCGAACGCCGCGCTGGCATACAGCAGCGTGCCGTCGGGGTGCACCACGCACACCGCATCGGGCATCAGGTCGAGCAGGTCGGCAGGGGACGGGGGCTCGATTGCCATGCTCGGATTATCGGCCGCGGATCCCTGGAGTGTAGGTCAACGATCCCCAAGCGCCCCGGCGCCACCGGAAACACGGGTCGGAGCCGCTTTTTGACGCTGCTTGCCGCGCGTGAACAGGCGTGGTTCGTGTCATTCCCCCGACCAGGTCACTTGCTGCGGATCACCTTCGTGCGGGCAATCGAGTCATGCCAGCCCATCGCTTCGCCGTCCGTCGCGAACAGCACCGAGAGCGGCTCGAACGGGATGAAGCGCGACAGCGTGCGACCGACGACCTGGCTGAACGAAGCGTCGCCGCCCGCCGCGTTCACGACGCGCGTGCCGAAGACCAGCTTGCCCGGCGTGCGTCCGATCGCGCCTTCGAAGGTGGCGTAATAGACGAGGAACATGGGAATCGAGATGAGGTATCCCCGATTGCCGTCGAGCGCGTGATCGCCCATCACGAGGATCACGACGATGGCCACGACCGCGCACAGCAGGTAATAGACCGCGTAGTCCACCAGGAAGGTGCCGAGACGGCGCTTCTTGCTGGCGAGTTCGCCGGCGTACTGCACCGGCGGCGATGCGGGAATCGCCTCGCCGGCGGCGTACGGATTCTGCGTTTGCATGGTTCGACCCCTGTTCGACATCGCGCAAGGCGTTCGCCTTCGGCGCACGAGCCAGCGTAACGGATCGGACCCAGCTGAATAGCGGCGCGAATGGCGCTCGGGCGTGACATCGGTCCGCGTTCTCACGCAGAGGCCGAACGGTGTGCCACGGGTACGGAACCGGCAGCGCATCGCGCGGGCTTCGCACCTTGTCGACGCCAGCCCCGAAATCCTGCCCGCACTCCGCGCCCCCCAGCGGAGGAGGAGACGTGATGAACAACAACCTCGACAGCCTGACCCGCCAGCTCTCGACGCATGGCAATGCGCCCCTGCCGCCGGAGACGCGTGAGCAGGTCGACCAGATCGTGCAGCAGGCGCCGCCGCAGGCATTGAGCGCGGGCCTGCAGGACGCCTTCAATTCCGACCAGACGCCGCCGTTCGCGCAGATGGTTGGCCAGCTGTTCGGCCATGCCGACGAGCGGCAGAAGGGCGGCATCCTTGGCACGCTGCTCGGCGGGCTCGGCGGTGCGAACCCGCGCGTCGTGCAGCAGGCGGGCATCGACCCGAACGCACCCGCGCAGGCGACGCCGCAGCAGGTCGAGCAGATCGCGCGGCAGGCTGAGCAGGCCGATCCGGGCATCGTCGGCCAGATGAGCGAGTTCTACGCGCAGCATCCGACGCTGGTGAAGTCGCTCGGCGGCATGGCGCTGGCGCTGGTGCTGGGCCGCATGCACGGCACGCGGCATTGAAGGCGTAAGGGCACCGCGCCGCCGCCGCGCGGGTCGTCGCCTGTCGCGTTACGCGTGCGCGATGCAACGGACGGCCGCTATGACGCGCTGCGGCAACTCGCCGGACCATCACGGGCCGCCTTCGGGCGGCCTTTTCCGTGCTGCGCGCCGCGAGCGCTGCCGCCAAGTCCTTCCGACCGTCGGCGGGAAGAAATCCGACACCTCGGGGTGGGGTATCCCGATAACGCGTGGCACGGGCGAGCGCGATCTTGTGGGGGCTGTAAAAGCGCTCCGTCCGCAGGCTGCGGCGGGGCACCCACTCTGCAAGACCCCGCAACGGAAGGAATCGAAGCCATGAACACCCAGATGCTGAGCGGTGCCGTCAATCCCTACGCACTCACCGAGGCCGTGCTGAACAAGCGCATCGATTGGAGCCGCGTCGAGCGCCCGGTCGAGCTCGTTTCGCGCACGCTCGAGACTCCCGCCGACGCGCTGTTCAACGGCGGCCGCGGCTCGCCGACGTTCGCACTCCAGGCGCCGCTGAAGGCCGCCGCGCCCGCCGCCGTCGCGGCCCCGCGCCTGCGCGAGATGCACGCCGACCTGCACCAGAACATCTCGCCGGCGCTGCGCGCGCGCCTGTCGGAGCTGCTCACGCCCAAGCTGGCGCCGGAGCTGCAGGAGACGCAGTACGACGGCGCCACCTGGACTGACCCGGGCGACTTCTTCGAGGAAGGCTCGGAGTTCGCGGACCCCGTGCAGGGCGCGGTGGGCGACTGCTGGCTGATCTCGGCGCTGGCCTCGGTCGCGATGAGCCGCCCGTACACGATCGTGCAGCGCAACCGCACCACGGGCACGGCGCAGGACGCGTTCGTCAACGCCATCGACGTCATCGACGCCGGCACGCCGAAGCGCTTCGAGGTGACCGAGCGCGTGCCCGTCAACAGCGGCAGCGGCCAGCCGCGCTTCGCGCGCTCGGCGGAAGGCGGCGAAGTGTGGCCGGGCGTGTACGAGAAGGCGTTCGCCAAGCTGCGCTCGGGCAACCTCACCGACCAGCCGGACATCCTCGTGCTGCACGGCGGCGACTGCGTCGATGCAAGCGCGCGGCTCGTGCCGGGCACCACCGCGCACTACACGGCCACCAACGGCACCACCGCCGACGCGCTGTGGACGCAGCTGCGCGACAACTCCATCGCTACGCCGCAGGCCTCCGGGCCGCTGGTGCCGATCTTCAATCGCGTGCGCAGCGGTCGCACGGTGAATCCGATGACGGCCTGGACCTACGCCAAGGCGGAGGACGCGCCCGACACCATCGCGTACGACGCGAACACCGGCATCGTCGGCTGGCACGCGTACTCCGTACTCGGCTGGATCACGCGCTCGTCAGGGCTGTCGGTCGTCGGCCAGGCGCCGGCCGTCGAGCGTTACATCGTGCTGCGCAACCCGTGGGGCACGCACGAGGGCCGCGTCGACACGTTCACCGGAAGCTTCGCGTCGCACGAGACCAGCTGGGTGCGCAACACCCCGCTCGGCACCGGCGGCGTGTTCGCCATGCGGATCGAATCGTTCAAGAAGTACTACGCGGGCCTCGGCGTCGCGCGCTGACAGCCTACGCGTAGGCGCACCTCGCTCGACTGCGACGGGCCGGCACCCCAGGGTGTCGGCCCCTTCTTTTTGGGGTGGATCAGGCGCGTCGCGGCGGTGCGTACCGCGCGGCGCGAAGAACCGTCCGTGACGGTGCGGGGCAGGGCGCTCACCTTTCGCGTAATCGTCCGACCGGAACCGGGTGAAAGCGCCAGCGTGAGCGCGTGCCCGAGTCGACGACGAGCGGTGCAAGCGTGACAAGTGCGTCGCTGCATTCGATGGCGCGGCATCCGGTGGAATCCCTCTGCACGTCGCGGCGTGGAGTGTGTTGCGAACGATCAAGAGGCATTCGATGCGGTTTCGCATTTGGAACGACGTGCGCTTTTCGGCCGCAATCGTCGCAGGCGAACGCGTTTTGATCGCCTTCAACAACTGACGAGCGGACGTACGATTTCACAGGCTGCTGACATCCGCCAACGCCACCTGTACGCGTTTCATGAACACGACACCAAGGCCGCTATATTCCGGCCACCCCCACGCAAGAGAAGGAGGTTTGGCATGTTCGTCACCAAGCAGCATTGGGCCATGGCGCGTACGCTCGGCGTCGCGATCGTCATTTCCGCTGGCCTGTCGGCCTGCGCCACCTACGACGACGACTTCGCGCGCATCAACACGCGTCTCGACACGCTCGATTCGCGCGTGCAGGGCGCGGCGCAGAGCGCCGAGGCGGCGAACCAGTCCGCGCAGCGCGCGAACCAGCGCCTCGACCAGATCGAAGGCCGCGTGCAGCGGCTCGAGTCGTCGCCGGGCCGTCGTCCGCGCGGCTGATCGCATGAGCCGGGACCGATGGCCGACGCCGGCCATCGGTCCCGGTTCCGTCGCTGTCATCGGTTCGAAGGAGTCACCTCATTCGTATGCGCAACGCACCTGTGATCACGGGCCTCGCCCTGGCGCTGTCGCTGGCCTTCGCATCGCCGGCCATGGCGCGGAAGCCGTCTGCGGCACCCGTCGCGGCCGACCAGCTTCCCGAAGGGCAGGAGGTCGCCGACACGGTGATCGAACTCGCCGGGTGGATCGTCGCCAGCAATGACAACCAGGGTTATCCGTTCGCGGTGATCGACAAGGCCGCGGCGCAGGTGCTGGTATTCGGCGGCGACGGACGCCTTCGCGGCGCCGCACCCGCGCTGTTGGGTTCGGCGATCGGCGACCACTCGGCGCCGGGTGTCGCGGGCCTCGCGCTGCGCGAAATCCCCGGGCGCGATCGCACAACGCCCGCGGGCCGCTTCGTCGGCGGATTCGGCCCCTCGGTCGACGCCGGCCGCGTGCTGTGGGTCGACTACGATTCCGCCGTCTCGATGCATCCCACCGCGACGGGTGTTCCCGCGGAACGGCGCGAGGAGCGCCTGGCCTCGCCGACGCCGGACGACAACCGGGTCACGCACGGCTGCATCAACGTGGCGCCGGCGTTCTACGAGCGCATCGTGAGCCCGGCATTCAAGCGGGGCGGCGTCTTCTACATCCTTCCCGACAAAGCCTCGATCGAGGAAACGTTTCCCGAGTTCGCACAGGGCCGCGCGAACACGAAGGACGAGGGCAAGCGGGGCTCGCGCTCCGCGCGCCGCTGAGGGCACGCGGACGTAATGCGAAGCGGCCGTCGTGTCTCGGCGCCGCGCATTCACGCAACCCGCGACGCGCCACGTCTCGCTGACGCAATGCCGCGTAGCGTGCCGATGCCCCTGCACGAGTGCCCACCGTGACTCCACGCACCATCGCGACGTTCGCGCTGCTGATCGCCGCCGTCATCGTCGCCGCCACGGTCGTGCACCTTCGGCGCGGCGACCCGATGCGCGCGACGCCGGGCGTCGATTCGCCTGCTGCGGCGCAGGGCGCGCTTGCTCTAAAGGTGCCGCCCTCGCAACCGGCAGAGCCTGCCGATGGCGCATCGACGATGGCGCTGCCGCCGCGACGCGCATCCTCCAGCACGTTCCTCCCGGAGCTGCGCGGGGCTGCCGATTCCGGCGACGCCGTCGCGGCCTGCAGTCTCGCCGTCGCGCTGGCGCGATGCAGCGAGCTGAAGCGCATTGCCCTGGGCGCCGCGATGGGCGAGGGCGCCCCGGCGGCTCCCGAGGCGGCGGCGCCCGAGTGCCGCGGTGCGTCCGTCGCCGATCTCGACGACCGCTACCGCTACCAGGCGCAAGCCTTCGCGTCGGGCGATCCGGCGGCGGAACGCTGGTTCGTGACGCAGCCGATGCTGGGCGACGACGACTTCCGCATGAACACGCCGAACGCGATCGACTTCCGCCGCCGCGCGCCGGCCTACGTCGCACACGCGCTGCAGCGCCGGCAGCGGGAGGATCTGACGGTGCTGCTGCAGGTATACATGCCACCCGGCTACTTCGAGAGCAGCTCGCCCCTGCGCATGCGCGACGATGCGATGTTCCTCGCGCTCGCGGACATCGCCGAGCGCGGGGGCGTCGCGCCGGACTACATCCGCTCGACCGCGGCGCACGTGCGCGCCGCCGCCGGCAGCGACGTGCTCGCACGCAGTCGGGAACGCGCGGCGCAGCTCGGTGGAGCGTGGCCACCGTCCACGGTACGTGCTCCGTCGACGGGCACGCCGGAGGCTTTTCCCGCCTGCGATGCGCTGAGCCGCTGAGTGCATGCAGCGCGTCGACACGGGGACGGCATTCAGCCCCGCGTTCAGCCGATGTCGACCGCCGACTCACGAACGGACGTCTAGCCTGCGCGCTCCCCCACGCGAAAAAGGACGACCCGTGCAGAAGACATTGACCCGGACCCGCCGCACGATCGCGGGCGCGCTGCTCGGCGCGGCCATGGCACTTCCGGTCGTGGCGCAGGCCGCCTGTCCGGAGGTCGGCTCCTCGTGGCTGCAGGGCGATTGCTCCCAGCAGTCGAGCTACTGCGAGAAGGTCGTGGTCACCGGACTGGGCTGGCTCGACGGGCGTCGCGCCTACAAGTTCGACTCGTATTTCCGCCGCTACTACGGCTGGCAATACCGCTACAGCGGAAAGGCGATCTGCGGTTACTGACGCCGGAATCGTGTTGCGGAGAGGGCCGCCTTCGGGCGGCCTTTTTCATGTCGGTGCGTGTAGTCGCTCGGCTCGGCCGATGCGACATCGGGTAGATGTGGTCCGCTCGAGCGTCGCGAGGTCTGCGCGGCGTGTGGCCGTGGCGAAACGGGTGGTGCTGCGCCGGTGCGAAAGCTGCGCTCGTCGCGCTCGGGGGACTGGCCCACACGTCGGTGCCGTGGTCCCGACCTCATCGGCGTCATTCAGGGCGCTGGACTCGAGAAGTCCGCGCGCTGGCGCAACCGGCCGTCGTGACCTTCGGCACTCCGTCTAGGTGTGCTACATCACTACGCTACCAGTACGATTTGCAGGGGAGCAGGGATGAGCGTCGAACTGGTGATGGAGCAGGTGGGGTTCGCGTACCGGGGTGGGCATCGGGCGGTGGACGGCGTGGACCTTCGCCTCGGCGCGGGCGTGCTCGGGCTGCTCGGACCGAACGGGGCAGGCAAGTCGAGCCTGATGCGCCTGCTGGCCACGCTCACCCGCGCCACGAGCGGCCGCGTCACCTGGCGTGGCGACGATATCGCCAAGCGGCCCGATGCCTTGCGCGCGGAGCTCGGCTACCTGCCTCAGGACTTCGGCGTGTACGACGCGCTGGATGCGCGCGAGTTCCTCGGCTTCCTCGCCGCGGTGAAGGGCCTCGGCGGCAAGGCGGCGCGCAGCCGCGTCGACGAATGCCTCGAGATGGTCGGGCTGGCCGATACGGGCGGTCGACGCCTCGGCGAGTTCTCCGGCGGCATGCGCCAGCGGGTGGGCATCGCGCAGGCCCTGCTCAACGAGCCTGCGCTGCTGATCTTCGACGAGCCCACCGTCGGGCTCGACCCCGACGAGCGCATGCGCTTCCAGCACCTCATCACCGACCTCGCGGGCCAGCGGCTGGTGATCCTGTCGACGCACATCGTCTCCGACGTGGAGGCGAGCGCGACCGGGATCGCGGTGCTGGCCGCGGGACAACTGCGCTTCCACGGCACGCCGGGGCAGCTCATCGCGCAGGCGGTCGGGCACGTCTGGGAATGGACGGTGCCCGAGGCCCAGCTGGCGTCGGTGCGCGCCGCGCACACGCTGGTCGGCTCGCTGCGCCTGCCGGAGGGCATCCGTGTGCGGGTGGTGAGCGACGTCGTGCCCGATCCGCTGGCGCGTGCGGCGACGCCCGGCCTGCAGGACGCCTACACGTGGCTGCTCAAGGGAGCGCACTGACATGGGCGCGCTGCAGCGGTTCGCGGCCATCCTCGGCGCCGACCTGCGCGCACGCACGCGGACGCCCCGGTTCTGGGTGGTGCTGGTCGGGATGATGGTCGTCGCGTGGTACTGCGTGCCCGGGCCCGACGCATCCATCACCGTCCTGCTTCTGCATGGCGGCGAGCGCGGCTTCTACTCCAGCGCCTGGGTGGGCATGGTGCTCGCGCTCGCCTTCAACCTGCTGCTGAACCTCGGCGGTTTCTACATGGTGCGCGGCACGCTGGTGCGCGACATCGAGACCCGGGTCTGGCAACTGCTGGTGGCCACGCCGATGACGCGCGCCGGCTACCTGCTGGCGAAGTGGGCCAGCCACATGCTGGTGTTCCTCGTGATCGTCGTCGCCTGCCTGGGCGTCGGACTCGTCGCGCAGTGGGTGCGCGCGGAGGACCGCACCATCGACCTCGTCGAACTGGTGAAACCCGTCGTGCTGCTGACCCTGCCGGGGCTTGCGATGACGGCCGCCGTCGCGATCTGGTTCGACCTGCTGCCGCCGCTGCGGCGCACCGCGGGCAACGTGCTGTTCTTCCTGCTGTGGACGACGTCGCTGTCGGTGGGCGTCGCAGGCTTCGAAGCGCGGAGCCCGGTGGTGCGCGAGGGCTGGATCAGCGACGCGGGCGGCATGCTCGTGGCCGGTCGTGACTTCCACCGCGTACGCGAGGCGCAGACCGGCGCGCCGCAGGCCTACGGCTTCAGCCTCGCGTCGCCGGTGCCGAAGAAGGGCGTGGTCAAGTTCGACTGGCTCTCGTGGGCCGTGCGGCCCATGGATGTCGTCGGGCGGCTGCTGTGGCTCGTGCTCGGCGTCGGAACCGTGCTGCTCGCCGCACCGTGGCTCGACCGCTTCGCGGCGCGCACGCCCGCGTCGGACGGCCGCGCGCGGTCGCCGGGCCTGCGGTTGCGGTGGCTCGATCCGCTGCTGCGCCCGTTCGCGCGTGGGGCGTTCGGCACCCTCGCGGTCGCCGAACTGACGGCGACCCTCCGCGAACGCCCGCGGTGGTGGTGGCTGGCCCTGCTGGTCCTGCTCGCCCTGCAGGCGTTCGGCAATGCCGCCGTCATGCGTACCGGCCTGTTGCTGGCGTGGCTGCTCCCGCTCGACGTCCTGGCGCGCGGCATCCTGCGCGAGCGCGACCATCGCACCGGCGCGCTCGTGTTCGCGAGCCCCGGCGCCGTGCGTCGCGTTCTCGCCTCGCGCGCGTTCGTCGCCATCGCGCTGATGCTCGGCGTCACGGCACCCACGCTGGTACGTCTTGCGACGAGCACGCCGGTCGGTGCGCTCGCCGCCGCAGCGGTCGCCGTCTCGATCGCCAGTTGCGGCATTGCGTTCGGCGCCGTGTTCCGCAACTCGCGTCCGTTCGAGCTCGCCTTGGTCGCACTGGTCTACGTCGCGCTGCAGGGCGCGACGCTGTTCGATGTCGGCGCGGTCGCGAGCACCACGATCGCGACGCATGTCGCCGCCATCGCACTGGCCTGGATCGCGATCGCAGGGGCGTGGCCGCGCCTCGCGCGTGTAACGGGGTGAGAGCGCGAACCTCGGGCTCGCACGCCGGTAAACCGAGCACGCGACGGCCGTGGCAGCGAGCATCAGACAAGGGCGAGGCGTGCCGGGGCCGACGTGGACCACGACGCCGCCACGATGCCGGCGCCGTTACGGCAGATCGGCCCTGTTTCCGCCGCAGGGCCGGAAACAAGGCAGGAGGACGGGACGTGAATGCCAAGGACAGCCGTCGTCAAGCTTTCCCGCGGGGTGCGAGCGGCGATGCTGTCGGCGCGCGGTCGTCACGCCTGTTGGACATGCTTCAATGCCACGCCCGTCTTCCGACCCCGGAGCCCGCATGACGCTCGTCCTCCATGGCCATCCGTTCTCGTCGTACGTGCAGAAGGTGCTGGTGGCGCTCTACGAGAACGCGGTTCCGTTCGAGCACCGCGAGCTGCAGCCCGACGACGCGGCCGGTGCCGCCGAGTGGATGGCGCTCTGGCCGTTCCGGAAGATGCCGGTAGTCGTCGACGCCGGCCGCACGGTGGTCGAGTCGAGCATCATCATCGAGCACCTCCACCTGACCCATCGCGGGCCCGTGGCGCTCCTGCCGGACGATCCGGTCGCGGCGCTCGAGGTGCGCTTCATGGACCGTTTCTTCGACCATCACGTGATGAGCCCGATGCAGGCGCCGGTCGCCGAGGCGCTTCGGGCCGACGGACGCGTCGCCATCGCGCGCGCGGAGTCGGCGGAGCGCCTCGACATCGCCTACGCGTGGCTCGAGCAGCGCCTACAGGGCCGCACGTGGGCCGCGGGCGGCGACTTCAGCATGGCGGACTGTGCGGCGGCGCCCTCGCTGTTCTATGCCGACTGGGTGCATCCCATCGCCGATGCGTTCCCGACCGTGCGAGCGTACCGCTCGCGCCTGCTCGCGCGTCCGTCGTTCGCGCGCGCCGTCGAGGAAGCCCGACCGTATCGGGCGTGGTTCCCGCTCGGCGCACCGGACCGCGATTAGGCGAGCCGCGGTCGGCGCGCGCATGCCGCCGGCCGCGCGTGGCCGCGGCCCGGCATCGCCCGTGTCTCGCACCGTCACCGTCGACGGCCTCGGGCGTTTCAGCCCGTCAGTGCCAGTCGCGTCGCGCCAGCCAACGGCAGCCGAGGATCATCACGACGATGCCGCCGAGCGCGCCCGTCAGGATCGCCTGCGTCGCACGCGCGCCATCGGAGGCGAGGATGTTGACCGGCAGCAGCCACGGGAAATAGATGCCGGCCTTGGCCGACGTCGCCGCGACCGCGAAGAACGTTCCGCCGATACCGACGATGATCGGCGCCGCGAAGTTCGGCGTCGCGGTCGCGACGATGAACTGGATCGCCACCACCAGCAGGCCGGCGAGCCACATGCGGGCGAGCACCTCGGCAAGCATCGCGACCGGCGGCGGGCCGGGCAGCACCGTGGCCGGGTCGATCGTGCCCGCGAGCAGTCCGCTTCCGAGGATCACGCACCACAGCAGCGCGGGAATCACCGCCATCAGTGCGACCGCCAGCAGCGCCTTCGCAGCGAAGACGCGTCCCTTCGGACACGGCAGCGTCAGCACCGACGACCAGGCGCGTGGCGCGTGCTCCACCTGCGCGAGCAGCGCGGTGAGCGCCGTCGCGGTGAGCGGCAGCAGCAGGTAGGCCCAGATCGCCGCGCCGCTCATCGCGTGCATGCGCCAGTCGGATGCGCCGTGGCCGGTCAGCCGCATCGCCATCTGCATCACGAACACCATGGCCGGGATCGCGAGCACGATGACAAGGCTCAGCGAGCGCCGGAGCTTCAGCGTTTCGGCGTGGAAAAGTCGGAGCAGGCTCATGCGGCGACTCCCGCGGGGCGCGTCATCTGCAGGAACAGGGCTTCCAGCCCGGGCCGCTCGACGCTGAGCCCGCTCACCCCGACGTTCGCCTGCACCAGCGCCGCGGTGAGCGCGGCACGATCCGCGGCATCGAGATCGGCCGTCGCCTGCACCGTGTCCCCGTCCGCCACCGCCTCGAAGCCGCGCTGCCGGAACCAGTCCAGCGCAGTGTGCGGTGCATCGGTCTCCACGCGGATGCGCGGCGTCGCGCGTTGCAGCAGTTCGCGCAGCGGACCCTGGTAGAGCAGCCGGCCGCGGTCGATGAGCGCGCAGTGGTCGGCGGTCTGCTCGATCTCCGACAGCAGGTGGCTCGACAGCATCACCGTGGTGCCAAAGCGCGTCGGGAGCTCGCGGATCAGCGCACGCATCTGGGTGATGCCCGCGGGGTCGAGCCCGTTGGTGGGCTCGTCGAGGATGAGCAGGCGCGGCTGGCCGATCAGCGCGCGCGCGAGCGCGAGCCGCTGGCGCATGCCGAGCGAGTAGCCGCGCACGGTCCTTTTCGCGGCGTCCGTGAGGTCGACGACCGCGAGCAGCTCGTCGACGGCCGATGCGGGGCGACCCAGCAGATTCGCGCTCAGCCTCAGGTTTTCCGCGCCGGTGAGGTTCGGATACAGCGCGGGCGATTCGACGATGGCACCGATGCTCGACAGCGCGGCGGCGCGATCGCGCACCAGGTCGTGCCCGGCGAGCTCGATCCGCCCTGCATCCGGCTTCACGAGGCCGAGCAGCAGGCGGATCGTCGTGGTCTTGCCCGCACCGTTCGGGCCGAGGAAGCCGTACACGGCGCCGTCGGGCACCTCGAGGTCGAGACCGTGGACCGCGGCGACGGCGCCGAAGGACTTGGACAGCGCGACGGTTCGGACGGCGGGGACGGGCGTGGGCGACATGGGGCCTCCGGCGGAAGCGACGTTGTAGAGGCGAACGCCGCCGCGAAGAAGCGCCGGAAGTCAGTGTGCCGCTGGTCACGCCGGCCGCTGCGGCGTCGCAGGGTGCGCGCACGCGGCGCGCTCCGTTCGATCGTTCAGGTGCACCGCGGCCGCGGGCCGGAATGCATCCGGCGAGGCGGCGCATCCACGTCAGCGTGCACGTGCACCACGCATCGCGCTAGCCTTGCCGCTGGCCGCCCCCCAGGTTGAAGCGGATGAATCCCACCGTCGTCGGTCTCGTCACGCCGCACCTGTTGCGCGTCATCGACCTCGCGAACGAAGCCGAGAAGGGCGTCAACGTCGACTGGCACGTGCGCAGCGCGGTGACTGCGACGCTCAGCGACCTGCGCCAGCAGTACAACGCGCCCGCCTTGAGCGCGGCGTATCTCGACGGTCTGGAAAGCGCCGCCGCGCAGGCGCCGCGGAATCGGCCTGCGTACGCCCGCACGCTGGAACGCGCGCTGGCCGAAGCGCGAGGCTCGGGGCGCGGCTGACGGGCAGGGCGTAACGCTGGGTCGGGTCGCCGCCGCGCATGCGATTTCGATGCGGCGCCATGCATTCGGAACCGCGCGCGGTGCGAGCCGGCGACGGACGACCGGATCAAGCTCCATGCCGCGCAGGTAGGACGGCCGCGCTATCGCGGCGTCGAAGTCCCGGTCGGTTTCGGTCGGACGCCGCCGGAGCGGGTCCGCGTCCATCCGTCGGCCGCGGCGCAACGCGCGCGGCCGACGTGTCGTGGGTCAGCCGCCGTACCTCGCCCCGACCAGCGACAGGAAGGCCGCGATGGCGAGCAGGCCGTGCACCGTCACCAGCCATTTCGGCAGCAGGCGGTCGTGCCACTTGTAGACGAGGCTCATCACCGCGCCGCCTGCCGCCGCGGCGACGAACAGCACGAGCGCGACGGTCGCGAGCGACGGTACGTCTTCGGTGAACACCGCATACGCCAGCAGGGTCAGGCCAGCGGCCGCGAGCAGGCCGTGGCCCATCGCGAGCCACGCGGGTGGATTGCGCTTGCCGGCGAAGCGGATACCCGCCATGACGAGGCCGCCGAGCGCGGCGAGCAGGAACAGGAGCGTCGAGGTCTGCAGCACGGCCGTTCTCCGGGACAGGGGAGGCGAGTGTCGCTGGTGAGGCGTCAGTGCCGCGCGTCGGTGCCGTCGTTGTCGAGCCGCACGCTGGCCACCTTGTCGCGGTAGTCGCGCTTGGGATCGATCCCCAGCACGGCCTTCACGCCCGCGACCAGGCTGGAGCCGTTGAGCCACAGCTGCGCGTCGTCCACGTCGAAGCGCAGCAGCGCGAGCTTGGGGTCGTCCTTTCCGTCCTTGTACCAGGCGGCGACGAACGGGTTCCACAGGCGATCGACCATGTCGGGATCGCGATCGTGGCTGATGCGCCCGTGCACGGTCGCGAACAGCTCGTGGTTCTTCGAGGCGAGCGTGAAGAACGCTGCGCGCGGCGCACGGATCGATTCGGCGAGGTCGGTGTCGGTCGCGGTGAAGAACCACACCGGGCCGTCCTCGTCGCCCTCGATCAACGCCGTCATGGGGCGCGGATGCACCTCGCGGTCGGTCGCGAGGCCGAGCATCACGGTGCGGTCGGACTTGAGCGACTTCCAGAACGCGGCGGTCATCTCGGTGGGCGTGGCCATGGCGGTCTCCTCGGGAATCGAGGCTCCGTTCTACGACCTCGCGGGTCGCCGTCGCGTGGAAACCCGCCGTGCGGGCTGTGCGGCATTCGCCGACATGGCCGCGGGTCGCGGTGCGCAGGCCGCGGTCCACGCCGATGATTCCTTTTTGCACGCGCGATGGCCGTGGTGAGCGTCGTGCGAAGTTCTTCGCGGCCAACAAAAAAGCCCCGCTTTCGCGGGGCTTCTCCGTCCATCGGATGTCTCTCAGCAGCAGCCCATCGGGCAACCCGCGGCGGCCCAGGTGGCGAATGCAGCGGAGAACAGCGCGACACCGACCAGAATCTTGCCAAGCTTCACGGATCACCTCCTTTCGAGTGGACGTCGAGGCGATCCTATCGCCCTCGGCGGACCGGCGCACGCGGGGAACCGTCCGGTCGATGAACCGCCGCGGGAAGTGCGGGCGGCGTCACGCGGCGGCGCGCGCCCGGGCGACGGAGCGTAGAGGCCGCGCCCGGTACGCTCCGGCCCGGTACCCCGCGGAGCCCGCCATGCGCGCGTCGATGATGTCCCTCGTCCTGCTTGCCGGTTGCGCACGTTCCGAGGCTCCGAACACGGCGGGGCTCGCAACCCCTAAGTCCGTGCCGGCGCCGCATCCGGCGGTCGTCGCAGACCCCGTGTGGCGCCTGCGGACGGACGCGGCGGGCGCCGCGCTGGTCCACGACGGCGCGGGCGTCGCGGCGCTGCGGATCCTGTGTCCCGTACCGGGCGGCACGGTGGTGGTGCATGTGCCCGGCTTCGGCGCGATCGGCAGCGAGGAGCGCCTGTCGTTCGGGCAGGGCGGTGCGGTGGAGACGCTGGTGGTGGCCCCGTCCGGCAATGCGACGGGCGGCGTGACCGGGCGCGGACCGGTCCCGACGAACCTGCACGCCTTGCTGTCGGGCGCGGTGTCGGTGACGTACGGCGCGCAGGTGAGCGGGCCGCACGCGCCGCCGCCGCCGGCGCTGGTCTCGGCCTTCGTGGCGGCCTGTGAAGCGGGCGGCGCGAGCCGGGCGCCGCAATCCACGATCGGATCGACTGCCGTTGGCGCCTGCCGCACGCAGGACGGCCATGCGATCGCGGCGAACCGCATGCGTGCCGTCGGCACCGAGCCGTTCTGGGGCGCGAGCGTCGAAGGACGCTGCGTGACGTATTCGCACCCCGGGGATGCCACCGGAACGCGCGTCTGGACGCGGTTCGAAGGCACCGTGGAGCAGGGCGCATGGTCCGGCGCGCTGCACGGGGCGCCGTTCGTCATGCGGACGCGGCCCGCCCCGGGATGTTCGGACGGCATGTCGGACCGGCGGTATCCGATCGCGGTGTCGCTGACCGTCGGGGACGAGGAACGACGCGGCTGCGCAGAGGCGCGGTAAGCGTCCTTCGACGCCGTCGGCAGCATTCGCGCCCGGCTGATCCCGCTGTCACGGCACGCGGCACACGATCCGCCCTTTGCGGGAGCACGGCATGCGCGCGATCGCCCTCAACTGCACGCTCAAGCGCGGCGACGCGCCGTCGTCCACCGACCGCATGATCGGGCTGCTCGGCAAGCACCTCACCGCAGCGGGCGTCGAGGCGATGGAGACGATCCGCGTCGCCAACCACGACGTGCTGCCCGGGGTGTCCTCGGACGAAGGCGACGGCGATGCCTGGCCGGCGATCCGGAAGCAGGTGCTCGCGGCGGACATCCTCGTGCTGGGGACGCCGATCTGGATGGGGCAACCGGGAAGCGTGTCCAAGCGCGTCCTCGAACGGATGGATGCCTTCCTGTCGGAGACGGACGATCGCGGCCGCACGCCGGCGTTCGGAAAGGTCGCGCTGGTAGCGGTGGTGGGCAACGAGGACGGCGCGCACCACGTCTGCGCCGAGCTCTACCAGGCCCTCGCCGACGTGGGCTGGACGCTCCCGCCGCAGGGCGGGTGCTACTGGGTCGGCGAAGCCATGCAGCACCGCGATTTCAAGGATCTCGAGGCGGTTCCCGACAAGGTCGACCTCACCGCACGCATGGCCGCCGCGAACGCGGTGCATCTCGCGCGGTTGCTCGGGCAGTCGCGCTTTCCGGGCATCGGGAAGGACGCGGACTGAGGCTCCCTCGGGCGTTCCTGGCGTTGCGGGAGCGGCACGGTCTGCCGCGGCCCATCGTGCGAGGATGCCTGCTCATGCCCCGAGGTCAGCCCATGCCCCGCCACGTTCTCGCCACCGCGCTCCTCCTCACCGCGACGACGGCGAACGCCGCGGGCGCGCGTGCCGCCGATGCCTCGGAACCCGCGTTCCGGGCGCTGTACAAGGAACTCGTCGAGATCAACACGACGCAGTCGGTCGGCAGTTGCACGCAGGCCGCCGAAGCGATGCGCGCGCACCTGCTCGCGGCCGGGCTCCCCGCGGCGGACACGCAGATCCTCGCGCCGACGGATCGGCCGAAGGACGGCGCGCTGGTCGCCGTGCTGCGCGGTCGCGAAGCGTCGCTCAAGCCGCTGCTCCTGCTCGCGCACATCGACGTGGTCGAGGCGCGCCGCGAGGACTGGGTGCGTGACCCGTTCAAGCTCACCGAAGAGAAGGGCTGGTTCTACGCGCGCGGCGTCGCGGACGACAAGGCCATGGCGGCGGTGTTCACCGACACGCTGGTCCGCCTGAAGAAGGAAGGCCATGTGCCGCGCCGCGGCATCAAGCTCGCGCTCACCTGTGGAGAGGAGACGGCCGACGTCTTCAACAGCGTGCGCTGGCTCACCAAGCAACATCCCGAGGCGCTGGATGCAGCGTTCGCCCTGAACGAGGGCGCGGGCGGCGAACTGGATGCGCAGGGTCGCCCCGTTGCGCTGCAGGTGCAGGCCGGCGAGAAGGTGTACCAGGACTTCACGCTGTCGCTCACGGACAGCGGCGGGCACAGCTCGCGGCCGAAGAAGGTCAATCCGATCAGCCGCATGGGCGCCGCCCTCGCGCGCCTCGGCGACTACCGCTTCCCGATCCTCGTCAACGACGCCACGCGTGCCTACTTCGAGGCGCAGTCTCGTCTGGTCGCGCCCGCGGTCGCATCGGACATGCGCGCGGCCATCGGTGCCACGCCCGACGAGGCGGCGGTTTCGCGCCTGTGGGACATCAATCCCAGCTGGAACGGCATGCTGCGCACGACGTGCATCGCCACCCTGATCAATGGCGGGCATGCGCCGAACGCGCAGCCGCAGGCGGTGAGCGCGAACGTCAACTGCCGGGTCCTGCCGGCGACGCCCATTGCCGAGGTGCAGGCCACGCTGTCCCGCGTTGTGGCCGACGACGGCATCCGTATCGCCCCGGTGGGCGAGGCCGCGGTCACCGCGCCGGTGCCCCCGCTCGGTGCCGACATCCTGCGTCCGGTGCGCGACGTCGCCGCGACCCTCTGGCCCGGCGTGGCGGTCGTGCCCACGATGTCGACCGGCGCGACCGATGGCCGCTTCCTCAACGCCGCCGGTATTCCCACGTACGGCATCTCCGGCATGTTCCACGACGCCGAGGGCAGCCATGCCCATGGGCTGGACGAGCGCATCCGGGTCAAGTCGCTGCTGGACGGCCGCCGTTTCCTGCATGCGCTGGTGAAGCGCTATGCGGATGCGCCCTGAATCCAGAAGGCATGCATAGGTTGTGAGCGCGATCGATCGGTCCCGACACACCGGGTTCGCTTGATGCGTGCGCCTGGCGCCCCGATCGACGCCCTACCGCGGTAGCGCCGTCGACGTCGCGCGTTAGTCGCGCGACGCGACGTCCGCGCCGATCCGATCGAGCGCGATGCCCGCCGCCTCGCGCCAGGCCGGGCTGAAGCGCTGGCCCGAGGCCGCACGCGCCAGCGCATTGCGCACCGAGTCCTTCCGCGTCGAATAGCGGTAGCCCTTCAGCACGGCGTCGACCGCGACGTCGCGCTGGCCGAGTTCGGCGTACGTCTGACCGAGGTTGAGCCAGGTCGCCGAGCGCGTGGGCGAGAGATCGAGCGCCGCGCGCAGGCGTGCACGAGCCCTCTCGTTCTCCCCGACCAGTATGTAGGCGTAGCCGAGGTTGCCGAGCATCTCGGCATCGCGCGGCTGCGCGGCGATGGCGCGTTCGAGCAGCGGGATGGCCTGCTCGGGACGGCCGGCATTGATCAGGCCGATCGCGCGCTGGTTGAGCGTGCGTGCATCGCCGTCGATCCGCACCGGGGCGCGCACTTCACTGGCGGGGCTCGGCGACGCGGGCGGCGCAGGCCTCGGGGCGACCGCAACGCGCACTGCGGGCTCGCGCGCGGCGGTCGACGGCGCCGGTGTCGGGGCGGCTGCGACGCGACGCGTCGGCGGGGCCGGGGCGACGCGCGTCGTCGGTGGTGCGTCCGCCTCGCTGTCCGCCGTTTGATCGACCGTGCGCTGCGGTGGATCGGCACGGGGCGCGACCGGGGGCGCCACGCCATCGCGCGCGGCCATGTAGCGGCGCGCCGCCTCGGACCCGCTGCTCGGCTCGCCCTCGTCCTCGGAGGTTGCGAACGCATTGTCGTCCTCGACCGTCGAGTCCATGGGTGCTTCGACGACGACCGTCGGCGCGATGTTCGGCCGGTCACCGGAGCGTGCGCGCGCGGTGTCGTCGGACGTCGCGCGCGATGCACTCGCGTCCTTTCTCGATTCCGAACGACCGCAGGCGGCCAGCGTGAGGACGAGCGCGAGCGCCGCGGCGAGATGCGTCTTGGAGAGGGTCTGATTCATGGCTCGACGCTAGGCACGCGCCGGTTCACGGGAAGTGGAGGCGCAGCCCCGCTACCGTCGCCCGGTTTTCGGTGGTTCACGCGGGCCGGCTCCCGCCATCAGACGGGCCGGTGCTGCTGCAGTCCGACGTGCGCAGCCGGCCCGCAGTAGGGTCTTCGCGAGCGGACCGGCACAATGCACGTCCCCGACCGCTCCCGCGACCCGATGGCATCCCTCCGCGCCGCCCTCGTCTTCCTGCTCATCGCGACTAATACCGTGGTGCACGTGCTGCCCCTGCTGCTGGTGGCACTCGTCAAGGCGCTGCTGCCTTCGACACGCCTGCGACGGTCGAGCGATCCGCTGCTCACCGGGATCGCCGCGAGCTGGATCGCGGTCAACAGCTCGGCCGTCGACCGGTTCACGGGCACGCGCGTGGCGGTCGAGATGGACGCGGACCTGCGCGCCGACGGGCACTACCTGATGCTCGCGAACCACCAGAGCTGGGTGGACATCGTGGTGATGCAGAAGGTGTTCAACCGCCGCATCCCCCTGATGCGCTTCTTCCTCAAGCGCCAGCTGATCTGGGTGCCGCTGCTCGGGCTCGCCTGGTGGGCGCTCGACTTCCCGTTCATGGGTCGCTACACGCCCAAGCAGATCAAGAAGCGCCCGGAGCTGGCCGGACGCGACATCGAGGCCACGCGCCGTGCCTGCGAGAAGTTCCGCGCGATCCCCGTGACGATCGTCAATTTCGTCGAGGGCACGCGTTTCACGCCCGCCAAGCACGCGCGGCAGGGCGAGGGCTATCGCAACCTGCTGCGTCCGAAGTCGGGCGGCGTGGCATTCGTACTCGACGCGATGGGGCAGGGGCTCCACGCGATCCTCGACGTCACCCTCGCGTATCCGGGCGGACGACCGACGCTCATGGACCTGCTCGCCGGGCGCGTCGCCGAAGTGCGGATGCACGTGCGCCAGCGCGCCATTCCCGCCGAGCTCCTCGGTGGCGACTACCAGAACGACCGCGCGTTCCGCGTGCGGTTCCAGCACTGGATGAACGGCCTGTGGCACGAGAAGGACGCGGACATCGAGCGTCTCCTGGGTCGCTGATGCGCCTCTCTGCACAGGTGAGTCGGTGCATGAACGCTCCGCATCACGTGTTCGTTCGTGCGCGGCGATAACGCTGCGGTCACCCTCCGGTAACCGGCTGCCTGAGAGGATGCACGTGTCGCACTCCTGCGGCAGTTTCATAGGAGAAGACACATGGACAACAAGCGCACCGATGGCATGGGCCACGAAGTGAAGGGCTCCATCAAGGAAGCCGCCGGCAAGCTCACGGGCGACCGCTCGCAGCAGCTCGCAGGCAACGTCGAGAAGAACGCAGGCAAGGTCGAGCGCAGCGTGGGACGCGCGCAGGACGACCTCCGCTCGGCCGAGCGCGATACGCGCCGCTGACGGCACCGGTTGATCGAGGGAAGGGGCGCGCTTCGGCGCGCCCTTTTTTTTGCGCGTGATCAGCGCGGTTCGATCCGCGCCCGAGCACGGTTGCCGCGTTGGCGAGACCGACGTCCCTCGGCGGACGTGCCAGCAGTCGCAGCCGGGCATCTGCGACGCGCGGATTGCGCCGCTCGTCAGGCGCTTTAGCACGGACTGGACCGCGTGCGTGCGGGGCGAACGCGGACACGAAGTCGGCTTCGAAGCGCACGGTACTCGCGTCGTTCGCCCCGGACAGGCCGGGAATCAGGGTGGGTTGCGAACGGCCCATTCCACGGCGGCGAGGGCGCGCGCGAGCGCCGGAACGGAGCATGGGTTCGCGCGCCTGCCAAGGGCGAAGTGGCCTCGCGGCTGAAGTCCGTCGCGTCGGCCACCCGGCCGCGACCGTATACCGGCGTTCGAATCCGACCCCGGCGCGACCGCGTCCGCGATGTGGATCCGCCGTTCGAAGCGCTATGGCGTAGGACAGGAACGTGGCCGCTTGTTGCGCAGCGTGTCCATGACCGACGGCAAATCCGCGTGGCTGTCGCGCGGGGTAGGGCACGTCCGGGTGCACGCACGCAACCGGCGCATGCCGGCCGGTGGCGATGAATCCAGGAGGCCCGCGCGGACGTAAGGTGCGGTCATGGCTCCCGATACCGAAGCGCGCCTCGTTCCCGGCCTGACCGGCCCCGCCACCGCGCTCGTCACGGGTGCGAGCAGCGGCATCGGACTCGCCCTCGTGCACACGTTGTTGGATCACCGCGGCATCGCGGAGGTCGTCGCGGTGTCGCGCCGCGCGACGGGCAACCCCGGCCTGGCGGCCCTCCGCGATCGTCACGGCGATCGGCTCCGATGCATCGATGCCGACCTCACCCGCGACGACGACCTGGCGTCGCTCGCGGTCGAGCTGCAGGCGGTCGGCGCACTTCACGTGGTGGTGAACGCGGCAGGCCTGCTCCACGACGCCACGGTCGCGCCCGAGAAGGCGCTCGAACAGCTGAGCCGCGCCTCGCTCGAACGCGTCTTCGCGCTCAACGCCTTTGCGCCGATCCTGTTGGCGCAGGCGTTGATGCCCCTGCTGTGCCGGGGCCAGCCGGCGGTGTTCGCGTCGTTGTCGGCACGGGTCGGGTCGATCGGCGACAACCGGGCCGGCGGCTGGTACGCCTATCGCGCGTCCAAGGCGGCACAGAACCAGCTGATGCGCACGTTCGCGATCGAGTGGAAGCGTCGCAACCGGCAGGGCATCGCACTCTCGCTGCATCCGGGAACCGTCGACACCCCGCTTTCCGCGCCGTTCCGGGCGCGCGTGCCGCCCGATCGTCTGTTCGATCCCCGCACGGCCGCGCACCGGCTGCTGGAGGTGATCGCTGCCCGTACGCCCGCGGACAGCGGCCACTTCTTCGCCTGGGACGGCACCGAAATCCCGTGGTGATCGGCAGGCGTCTTCGTCCATAACGAATACCTATCGCTGCCATTGAAACAATCGTCGTGACATCGGCGACGTCCACGCCCATCGTCGTCGCTGGAGACCGGCCGATACGCGCGCAGCCACCGACGCCGCGCGAGGCCGGTCACCGCATCCTGCGACCGCGTCCTCGTCGGACGCCGCGCACCGACCGTCCCACAGGAGCCCGCACCGATGAACGCCGAATCGAAGTGCCCCGTCGCGCACGGCGCGAAGAGCCGACAGACACGCACCAATGCCCACTGGTGGCCCGACCAGCTCAACCTCGGGATGCTTCACCAGCACGCGGGGCTGGGCGATCCGATGGTCGAGGACTTCGACTACCGCGCCGAGTTCCGCTCGCTCGACCTCGGCGCGGTCATCGCCGACCTGCGCGCGCTGATGACTGACTCGCAGGACTGGTGGCCGGCGGACTACGGCCACTACGGGCCGTTCTTCATCCGCATGGCGTGGCATTCGGCCGGCACCTACCGCATCTTCGACGGCCGTGGCGGCGCACGCTCGGGCGAGCAGCGCTTCGCACCGCTCAACAGCTGGCCCGACAACGGCAACCTCGACAAGGCACGCCGGCTGCTGTGGCCGATCAAGCAGAAGTACGGCCGCAAGCTGTCGTGGGCCGACCTGATGATCCTCGCCGGCAACGTCGCGATCGAGTCGATGGGTGGGCCCGTGTTCGGCTTCGGCGGCGGCCGCGAGGACATCTGGGAGCCGCTGCCGATCGACTGGGGCCCCGAGTCGACGTGGCTCGGCGACGAGCGCTACAGCGGCGAACGCGAGCTCGCGCATCCGCTCGCCGCGGTGCAGATGGGCCTGATCTACGTGAACCCCGAGGGTCCGAACGGCACGCCCGATCCGCTGGGCTCGGCGCGTGACATCCGCGACACGTTCGGCCGCATGGCGATGAACGACGAGGAGACCGTCGCCCTGATCGCTGGCGGACACACCTTCGGCAAGAGCCATGGCGCGGGCCCCGCGCATCACGTCAGCCACGAACCCGAGGGCTCCAACATCGAGGAGCTCGGCTTCGGCTGGAAGAACGCCTACGAGAGCGGCATCGGCGAACACACGATCACCAGCGGCATCGAAGGCGCGTGGACGCCCACGCCGACGCAGTGGGACATGAGCTATTTCGAGACGCTGTTCGGCTTCGAGTGGGAGCTCACGACGAGCCCGGCCGGTGCGCACCAGTGGAAGCCGGTTGGCGACGCCGGGCACGTGGTGCCCGACGCGCACGTGCCCGGTCGCGTGCACCAGCCGATGATGACGACGGCCGACCTCGCACTGCGCGCCGACCCGGCCTACGAGCGCATCTCGCGCGATTTCATGGCGAATCCGCAGAGGTTCGCCGACGCGTTTGGGCGGGCCTGGTTCAAACTCACGCATCGCGACATGGGGCCCAAGACACGCTACCTCGGTCCCCTGGTACCCGCCGAAGACCTGATCTGGCAGGACCCGATCCCCGCGGTGGACCACCCGCTCATCGATGCGGCCGACATCGCGGCGCTGAAGTCGCGCCTGCTCGAGTCCGGCCTCTCCACGGCGCAACTGGTGAAGACCGCCTGGGCGTCCGCGTCGACGTTCCGCGGCAGCGACCTGCGCGGCGGCGCCAACGGTGCGCGCATCCGGCTGGCGCCGCAGCGGGATTTCGAGGCCAACGAGCCGGCGGAGCTCGCGGCCGTGCTGTCGACGCTCGAAGGGATCCAGCAGGCGTTCAACGCCGCGCAGTCAGGCGGCAAGCGTGTCTCGCTCGCCGACCTCATCGTGCTCGGCGGCTGCGCCGCGGTGGAGTCGGCGGCGCGTGCCGCGGGCCACGCCATCGAGGTGCCGTTCCACGCGGGTCGAATGGACGCCAGCGCCGAGCAGACCGACGCGGATTCGTTCCTCGTGCTCGAGCCCGCGGCCGATGGCTTCCGCAACTTCGTCAAGGCAGGGGCGGAGGACACGGTCGCGACCGCGCTCATCGACCGCGCGAACCTGCTCATGCTCACGGCACCTGAGATGACGGCGCTCGTCGGCGGCCTGCGCGCACTCGATGCGAACTCGGGACAGTCGCCGCACGGCGTGTTTACCGAGCGTCCCGGCACGCTCACGCCCGATTTCTTCCGCAACCTGCTCGACATGCGCACGGCCTGGCAGAAGTCGGAGACCCGGCGCGGTGTCTTCGAGGGACGCGACCGCCGCACGGGCGAAGTGCGGTGGACGGCGACGCTCGTCGACCTGATCTTCGGCTCGAACGCGCAGCTGCGTGCGCTGTCGGAGGTCTACGCCGCTGCGGACGGCGAGGCGCACTTCGTGCAGGACTTCGTCCGCGCATGGGTCAAGGTGATGGAGCTCGACCGTTTCGACCTGCGACTCTCGCAGGCGGAGTGAACGGGGCGGTCGGCGGCACCGGCAGGCAAGGCGCCGGTGCCGCGCGCATCGCGAGCGCGTTCCGCCCGCCTGCGCGGCGCTAGACGGGCTGGCGCAGGAAGAAATCCACCATCGCGGCGGACGCATCGACGCCCGCCGGATCCGTGTAGCTGCCGGCCGCATCGCCACCGCTCCAGGCATGGCCGGCACCATGCAGCGTCCAGCGTTCGAAGCGCGGCGCGCCGGTGTCGTCGACTGCGATGCGGCGCGACCAGGCCTGGCCTGCGGCCGAGCGGCCCTGCTCGTCGGTGACGCGCCAGTCGGCGCGGCGCGCCTGCGCTTCGAGCGCGTCCGCGTTCGATGGCGCGACGGTGCGGTCCGCATCGCCGTGGAAGACGATCATCGGCACGTCCGCGCCGTTGGACGCGGCGCCCGGTGCGGCGCGGCCCTGCATCGTCGCGAATGCCGACGCCACGTCGTGCGCGCTGGCGAAGGGGAGCCCGGAATGGACGCCGATCGCGCGGATCAGGTCCGGATGCGTGCGGCCCAGAATCACCGCCATCGCGGCGCCGGCGGAGAGCCCGGCGGCGAAGATGCGGCGCGGGTCGACGCGGTGGTCCTGCGCGACCTGTAGCGCGATGCCGGCGAGGACCGACGGCTCGCCGGCATCGCCGCGCTGGTCCTCGGGGCGGAACCAGTTCCAGCACTTCGCATGGTTGGCCTTGCCGATCTGCTGCGGGTACGCCACGAGGAAACCGTGGCGGTCGGCGAGGGCGTTCATGCGCGTGCCGATCGCGAAGTCCTCCGCGCTCTGGGTGCAGCCGTGCAGCATCAGGACGAGCGCACGGCGCTCGCCGTCCGGGTCGTAGCCGACCGGCAGGTAGAGGCGGTAGTCGCGACGGCCGTGCGCATTGGCGAACGACGCATGGAGGAACCGGCCGGCGCCGGTGCCGGTGTCGTTGTCGTCGTCGGT
>NZ_BAAGAB020000011.1:0-53990 GCF_047159895.1 Lysobacter xanthus | reverse complement strand
CAGCAGGCCGAGGTAGACGGAGGCGAGCAGTTCGGCGTCGCCGACCGCCACCGCGCCCGCGCCCTCGCCGATGCGCAGGTCGCGCAGTTCCACGAGCGGGCCGAGCTTGGTCCAGTGCGTGCGCAATCCGGAAAACGACACCGGGCGCTTGGTGCGGTGCTCGAGCCAGGCCTTGACCTGCGTCGGGTGCTCGGCGAGCAACGGCAGGGCGAGGCTGACGAGCCCGAGCAGCAGCGCGAAACCGAGGACCGCCACCGCGGCCATGTAGCCGAGGCCGACGTGCGCACGCTTGGCGTGGCGGAGGATCACGCGGCGGAACGCGGCCGGCACGGCCCGACGCACGACGACGCGACGCACGCGCTGCGCGTGTCGCGGTTCGGAGGCATCGTGGCTGCGGGTCTACGGATCACGGCTCACCGTCGGAAGGTCAAAGCAGGACCACGTCGAACTGCTCCTGCGAATACTGCTCGTCCGCCTGGAAGCGGATCGACTTGCCGAGGAACTCCTCGAGCTCCGCCACCGCGGCCGATTCCTCGTCCGTGATGCGCGCCACCACCTTCGGCGAGGCGATCACCAGCAGGCGCTGCGCTTCGAACTGCCGCACCTGCCGCACGACGTCGCGGAAGATCTCGTACGTCACCGTCTCCGGCGTCTTCAGCGAACCGCGCCCGCCGCACTCGTGGCACGGCTCCGAGAGCTGGCGCTGCAGGCTCTCGGTGGTGCGCTTGCGCGTCATCTCGACCAGGCCGAGCGGGGAGAAGTCGTACACGGTCGTCTTGGCGTGGTCGCGGGCGAGCGCTTTTTCGAGCTGTCGGAGCACCTGCCGCTTGTGCTCGGCGTCCGTCATGTCGATGAAGTCGATGATGATGATGCCGCCAAGATTGCGGAGTCGAAGCTGACGGGCGACCGACTGGGCCGCCTCGAGGTTGGTCCGGTAGACGGTTTCCTCGAGGTTGCGCTGACCGAGGAATGAACCGGTGTTCACGTCGACGGTGGTCATCGCTTCCGTCTGGTCGATCACGAGATAACCGCCCGACTTCAGCGGCACCTGCTTCTCGAGCCCGCGCTGGATCTCGTCCTCGACACCGTAGAGGTCGAAGATCGGCCGTTCCCCCGTGTAGTTCTCGATCTTCTCGTTGAGCCCCGGCATGTACTGCGCGGCGAACGCCTTGAGCCGGTCGCACGTCTCGCGGGAGTCGACCTTCACCTTCTCGACGTCGCGGCGCAGCAGGTCGCGCACGGCGCGCATCGGCAGCGACAGGTCCTCGTAGACGCGTTCGCCGACCTTGCAGCTCTTCGAACGCTCCTCGATCAGTGACCACACGCGGCCGAGGTAGGCGATGTCTTCGCCGATCGCCTCGTCCGGCTGGCCTTCCGCGTTGGTGCGCACGATGTAGCCGTGCTGCGCGCCGGGCGGCGAGAGCGAGGAGACGACCTGCTTGAGCCGCGCGCGTTCGCCTTCGTCCTCGATCCGCGCCGACACGCCGACGACGCGCGTGCGCGGCAGCAGCACGAGATAGCGCGAGGGGATGCTGAGCTGCGTCGTCAGGCGCGCGCCCTTGCTGCCGATCGGATCCTTGACCACCTGCACCACGATGTCCTGCCCGTCGCGCAGCAGTTCGGTGATCGGTCGCGTGGGTTGCGGCGGAAGCGGCGCATCTTCCGCGCCGCCCTCCCCCAGCGTCGTAGCACGGACGATGTCGCCCGCATGCAGGAACGCCGCGCGCTCGAGGCCGATGTCGACGAACGCCGCCTGCATGCCGGGCATGATGCGCTGCACGCGGCCCTTGTAGACGTTGCCCACGACGCCGCGACGCCAGCCGCGCTCGATGTGCAGTTCCTGCAGCATTCCGTTCTCGACGACCGCCACGCGCGTCTCCCGCGGCGTGACGTTGACCAGGATCTCCTCGGTCATGCCGCGGCTCCCGAGAAGACGTCGATGCCGAATTCGGCGAGCAGCGTCGCCGTCTCGTGCACGGGCAGGCCCATGACGCCCGAATAGCTGCCGTCGAGCCGCGTGACGAAGGCTTCGGCGCGTCCCTGGATCGCGTAGGCGCCAGCCTTGCCGTCCCATTCGCGCGTGGCAACGTAGCCGTCGAGCTGCGCGGGCGTCAGCGCCGCGAACGTCACCTCCGACACGCTCGCGGCCTTCACCTCGCGGCCCGCGGACATCAGCCAGACCACGCTGACGACCTGGTGCGTGCGCCCCGAGAGGCGCGTCAGCATGCGCATGGCATCCTCGGCGTCGACGGGTTTGCCGAAGACCTCGTCGTCGAGCACGACCTCGGTGTCCGCGGCGAGCACGAGTGCACCGGGGACGGCCGCGATCTCCAGCAGCCCCGCGCCGGCCTTCTCGCGCGCGACGCGGCGCACGTAGTCGAAGGCGGCCTCGCCGGGCTGGCGGACTTCGGGGATGTCGATGTCGAGCACGCGTGGCTCGAGGCCGAGGCGGCCGAGCAGCTCGCGACGGCGCGGGGATTTGGAGGCGAGATAGAGCATCGTTCGAAGAATAACCCGCCGTCCGCGACGACGATCCTGAACCTTCGGCATCGCCGCCCGACCCCACGACGCCTCACCGCTCGTTCACTCCGGCGTACCGACCCTCTTTCCCACGGAGTCCCCCATGCCCAGCCTCGCCGCCCGCCTGCGTCCCCTCGTCCTCGCCATCGCACTCGCGTCCGGAGTGTCCATGACCGCCGCCGCCCAGCCCGTTTCGAACGCGGCCGTCGCCACCGACGGCACGCTGCTCGCCGTCGCCGCGCAGGCCGAGTCCCGCCGGGCGCCGGACATCGCCACGGTGTCCGCGGGCGTCGTCACCCAGGCGGCCGATGCGAACACCGCGCTGCGGGAGAACGCGGAGCGCATGGCCAAGGTGGTCGCCGCCATCCGCGCCGCCGGCGTGGCCGATCGCGACGTGCAGACCGCCGGCATCAACCTCAATCCGCAGTACCGCTATGCCGAGAACCAGCCGCCGGCCATCACCGGCTACCAGGCGAGCAACACGGTCAACGTGACCGTGCGCGACATCGGCCGCCTCGGCCGCATCCTCGATGCGCTGGTCGCCACCGGCGCCAACCAGATCAACGGCCCGACGTTCGACATCGACCGCAAGGAGCCGGTGTACGACGAGGCCCGCCGCGCCGCGCTCGAGAAGGCGCAGGCACGCGCGCAGATGTACGCGAAGGCGCTCGGCCTGCGTGTACGGCGGATCGTGAGCATCGACGAGACCGGCGGCTCGATCCCGCGGCCGGGCCCGGTGTTCGCGATGGCGAAGATGGCGCGCGACGAGGCCACACCGGTTTCGCCCGGCGAGAACGTCCTCTCGGTCAATCTGGACGTCGTCTTCGAACTCGGACAATGACCATGGCTCCTCCCGAAAAAGGCACGACGCCGCAGATCGACCCGCGCCCGGGCAAGAACCCGGGCTACGACGACGCGAATCCGCGCAGCCGCGAGGACGTGCCGCTGCGGCAGGAGGACGCGCGCGGCGAGAACTTCGGCAAGTTGCCGAACCCGGAGGTCGGCGGCCTCGACCGCGATCCGGTGGTGCGGCCGGACCCCGCCGCCGGCGGCTGACCCGCCTCGACGCCGCGAACGAAACGGGCCCTTCTCGGGCCCGTTCTTTTTATGCGCCGATCGCGACGCCGGTCGCGCTTCGTGCATCGATGCCACTGCTGCAACCCCGTTCGCCCGGCCCGCCCGTTCGTATCGGCACCGCACAACGAGGAGCCGGTCATGCATACGATCCACGCCCCGCGCGTCGCCCCGCTCGATCCCGCACGTATCGCCTCCATCAGCGGTGCGATCGCCGTCAACGGCCTGCTGTTCCTGCTGCTGGTGGCGCCGATGTCGGCGCCGGTGCTGAAGCTCATGCGCGACAACGGACCGATCGTCACCTACATCCCGGTCGAGCACACGCCGCCGCCTCCGCCGCCCAAGGATCCGCCGATCCGCGTGCGCATCGAGCACACCACCACGCCACGCCCCGTGCCCACGCCGACGATCGCGCGGCCCGACCCGCAGCCCGTGCTCGACACGGATCCGGAGCCCGGAGACTTCGCAGTCGTTGAGCCCACCGATGCGGGGCCCGTCACCGGCGGCGACGACGTCACGACCGATCCGGGCCCGCCGATGGCGGGCGCGCATCTGGAGTACGCGAGGAACCCGGCGCCCGCGTATCCGCGCGAGGCGCTCGCCGGGAACGACGAGGGCACCGTGCTGCTCGAGGTGACAGTGGACGTCGACGGGAAGCCGATCGAGGTGCGGGTGGCGCGGAGCAGCGGGCATCGAGCCCTCGACCTGGCCGCGCGGCGTCAGGTGCTGTCGAGCTGGCTGTTCCGCCCCGCGATGCGTGACGGCCGCGCCGTGCAGGCCATAGGCCTCGTGCCCGTCGAGTTCAAGCTCAACTGATCGACCCGATGCCGGCGGCCCGCGCCGCCGGCATCGTCAGGCGCGGTGGTACGGGTGGTTCGCCAGCAATGCGGCCGCGCGATAGAGCTGCTCGGCCACGACGAGGCGCACCAGCATGTGCGGCAGCGTGAGCGGGCCCAGCGCCCAGGACTCGTCCGCGCGCTCGAGCACTTCGGTCGCGTGCCCCTCGGGCCCGCCGATCAGGAAGGCGAGATCCCGCCCCTGTCCCCGCCAGTGCTCCAGACGCTGCGCGAGTTGTTCCGAGGTATGGCCGCGACCGCGGCCGTCGAGCGTCACGACCCACGCGCCACGCGGAACCGCCGCCAGCACGCGCCCGCCCTCGTCGGACTGCGCGCGTCCGGCATCACGGCCCTTGCCGCGCAGGCCCGGCTCGACCTCCACGAGATCGAGCGGCAGCCAATGCGAGAGGCGCTTGCGGTATTCCGCGAAGCCTTCGGCGACCCATCCGGGCGCGCGCTCGCCGACGGCGACCAGACGCGCCTTCATCGCGCCTCAGCTCAAGGCGAGGGACGCGGCCGGCGCTCGACGTCGAACTCGTCCGCATCGTCCTCGAAGGACAGCGGCATCTCGTCGTCCTCGCCGAGATGGCCGGAGGCCAGCTCGTCCATGCGATCCGGCGGCTCGTCGCCGACGGTCCAGAGGCGCTCGAGCGCATAGAACTCGCGCACGCGCGGCAACATGACGTGGACGATGACGTCGCCGAGGTCGACGAGCACCCACTCGGCCTCGCGCTCACCCTCGACGCCCAGCGGCATGATGTCCAGGCGCTGCTTCGCGAACTTGACCACCTCGTTCGCGATCGACTTCACGTGGCGCGTCGACGTGCCGGACGCGATCAGCATGTAGTCGGTGACGCTGCTCTTGCCGCGAACGTCGATCTCGACCACGTCGCGCGCCTTGAGCTCCTCGACCGCGTCGTGGACGGTCTTGAGCATGGTCTCCACCGAAGGCGGCGGGCTCGGCAGGCGGGTCTTGATGACGTGGGCTTGTGTGCTCAAGGCGGAACAGCTCCGGGTAGTGAACGCGAAGTATAGGGACTAGGCTGGATCGGGCCGTGCATACAGCCGGTGACGGACGATGTAGGCGGCGACGGGCGGCGGCACCTGCGACATCCAGGGTTCATCGTTTCCGATCGCAGCGCGTATGGCGGTGGACGATTCCGGGCGCGGCGGCGTCATCGGCAGCACGGCAAGGGCGCCGGCCGGCGCGTCGAGTAGCGCGTCGACGGGCCGCAGGCGCTGTGCCACAGCGGCGGCGAGTGCCGCATCGATCCCGGCGAGGCCGGTGGCGTCCAGCGGAAACCCGGGCCGCCCGACGGCGAGCAGGTGCGCCACCTCGAACAGGTCCCGCCAGCGGTGCCAGCGATGCAGCTGGCCGAGCGAATCAGCCCCGATGACCCAGATCACCGGCGTCGCGGGAGCGACCTCCGCCCGCACCTCGGCGAGCGTGTCGATGCTGTAGGACGGCCGGTCGCGCGCGAGTTCGCGGCGATCGACGCGCAGGCCGCGTTCGCCGGCGACGCCGAGTTCGACCATGCGCGCGCGGTGTGCCGCGTCCGCATGCGTCGCGGATTTGTGCGGCGGGTCCGCGGCGGGCACGAGATGCACCTCGACGCCGAGTCGGTCGCGGACGGTGCCCGCCACCGCCAGGTGCCCGCAATGCATCGGATCGAACGTGCCGCCGTAGCCGACCCAGGCGCGCATCAGCCGGTGGCGAGCAGCCGTGTCGCCCCGCGCTCGGCGAGCGCGACCATGAGCCGCTCGAGTTCCACCCACGCATCGCCCGGCGCGCGGCCCTTGGCGATGCGGTCGACACGCCCGGCCTGCACCAGCATCGCGTCCCAGGCCTCGGGCCCGTGCTGCTGCAGGGCACGCCGGTACATCGGCTGCTTCGTGTCCCAGACCCGCTGCGCCTTGAAGGCGGCGGCGAGGTTGCCGCCCTTCGCCTGCACCTGCGCAAGCGCGGCGCCGCGCGAAAGCTCCATCACGATCATGCCGAGCAGGGCCGGGATCGCCTCGCCTTCCGCGCGCAGGCCGGCGAGGATCCGCACCACCTGGGCCGGCTGGCGGTTCATGGCCGCATCGATCAGGCGGAAGACGTCGTAGCGCGCGGCGTCGGCAATCAGCGACTGCAGCGTCTCGAGTGTCAGCGGCCGGCCGCCGCGCGCGCCATCGGGGGCATCGCGGAACAGGAGCGCGAGCTTCTCGACCTCTTGCGCAGCCGCCAGCAGGTTGCCCTCCACGCGCTCGGCGAGGAACTGCACGGCGTCCCGATCCGGCGAAAAGCCGCGGCTGCGCAGGCGTCGATCGATCCACGTGCCGAGCTCGTGCGGCTTCACTGCCGTAGCGACGGCGACGCGGCCGATCCGGCCGATCGCCTGGCTCCAGTCGCCGCCGTGGCTGCGGCTCCACTCGCCGCAGGTCACCAGCAGCACCACGTCGGACGGCGGCGCGGAACAGAAGTCGAGCAGTAGCTTCGCGCCCTCCTTGCCGGGCTTGCCGGTCGGCAGGCGCAGCTCCATCAGGCGCCGGGTGGCGAACAGGCTGGGCGCGCCGAACGAGGCGGACATGCCGGCCCAGTCGGGCTCGCGCTGGTTGCCCACGGCTTCGAAGACTTCGCGCTCGGCGATGCCATCACGACGTGCGGCGGCGCGGACCGCATCGGCCGCCTCGAGCACGCGCAGGGGTTCCGGCCCGGCAATCAGGTAGGCCGGACGAAGCGGGCCGGAATCGAGTTCGGCGACCAGCTGCTCGGGTGAGAGCTCCACGCCGCGACGATCAGCCGCCGGCGTTGCCGGCCGCCTGGTCGGCAGGATTCGGCGTGATCGCCGGCTGCGGGATCGGCTTCATCGGCTGGACGTTGCCCGCCTTGAACACCGTGTCCACGCGGCGCAGCACCGAGAACGCCATCTCGCGGCTGAGCTCGCGCGAGAGCGCCTCGCGCTCGCCTTCCGCGCCGATGGCGCTGGTGGGGTTGGAGACGTAATCGCGCGACAGCTCGATCGTCTGCCGCGGAACCACGACGCTGCCGTCAGCGCCGCGCAGTTCGAAGATCACCGCGTAGCGCAGGCTGAACTCCTGCGAGCGACCCAAGGCGTCGACGCTGATCGGCGTGTCGCCCCACTGCTCGGCCACGATGTCGAGCACCGCGCCCTCGCCGCCTTCGCGGATGACGGTCACGCCGCCGCGCTCCAGCGCCTGCGCGATGGTCTCGGCCAGCGCGCTGTAGCGGTTCGCCGACACGACGTGCAGCGGGCTCAGCTGCGTCGGGACCGTGATCTGGTCGCGCAGGTGGAAGCCGCAGCCCGACAGGGCGAGGAGGAGGACGGCGGGAAGCAGGCGTCGGATCATGGGGGCAGTCTGGACGAGGGGACGGCGGGCGGCAATAGCGACGGTACGGGCGTCCACGTGGCGTGCACGCGGACGCCCGGGACTCATCCGGCCACGATGTTGACGATCTTCCCGGGCACCACGATGACCTTGCGAACCGCCTGGCCCTCGAGGAATTTGGCGACCGCCGGCTCCGCGAGCGCCTGGGCCTCCACCGCCTCGCGCGAGGCGTCGACCGCGGCCTCGATCGTGCCCCGCAGCTTCCCGTTGACCTGCACGGCGAGTGTCACCGCGTCGCGTGCGAGGGCCGAGGCGTCGGCCTTCGGGAACGGCACGTCCTCCAGCAGCGTCTCCGGGTGGCCGAGCGCCTGCCACAGCGCGTGGCAGACGTGCGGCGTGACCGGATTGAGCAGCAGCACCATCGTCTGCAGCGCCTCGTGGCGCACCGCGCGGCCCTGGTCGCTCATGTCGTCGAACTTCGACACCGCATTGAGCAGCTCCATCAACGCCGCGATCGCGGTGTTGAAGCTGTGGCGACGCCCGTAGTCGTCGCCGACCTTCTGGATGGTCTCGTGCAGCTGGCGGCGCAGCGTCTTCTGCGCGGCGGTGAGCTGCGCGACGTCGACCTCCGGATGATCTGGCTGCGCGACGTGCGCCGTCACCTCGCGCCAGAAGCGCCGCAGGAAGCGCGCCATGCCTTCGACGCCCGCCTCGTTCCACTCCAGCGACTGCTCCGGCGGCGCCGCGAACATCGAGAACAGGCGAACGGTATCGGCGCCGAACTTCGCGACCATCGTCTGCGGATCGACACCGTTGTTCTTCGACTTCGACATCTTCTCGGTGCCGCCGATCTGCACGCGGCCGCCGTCGACCACGCTGCGCGCGCCGGTGACCTTGCCGCGCTCGTCGCGTTCGATCTCGACGTCCGCCGGGTTGATCCAGTCCTTCGCGCCGTTGTCGAGCTCGCGGTAGAACGTGTCGGCGATGACCATGCCCTGCGTCAGCAGGTTGGTCGCCGGCTCGTCGCCGTCCACGAGGCCCGCGTCGCGCAGCAGCCGGTGGTAGAACCGGAAATAGAGCAGGTGCAGGATCGCGTGCTCGATGCCGCCGATGTACTGGTCGACCGGCAGCCAGTACTTCGCGCGATCGTCGACCTGGTCGGTGGCGCCGGCCGACGTGTAACGGGCGTAGTACCAGCTCGACTCCATGAAGGTGTCGAACGTGTCGGTCTCGCGCTCGGCCGCCGCGCCGCACGACGGGCACGTCGTCTTGCGCCACTCGGGATCGGACTTGATCGGCGAGGACACGCCGCTGAACTCGACGTCCTCGGGCAGCACGACGGGCAGCTGGTCCTCGGGCACCGGCACCGCACCGCAGGCGTCGCAGTAGATCACCGGGATCGGGCAGCCCCAGTAGCGCTGGCGGCTCACGCCCCAGTCGCGCAGGCGGAAGTTCACGCGACGACGGCCGCGACCTTCGGCCTCGAGCCGGGCGGCGAGGTGTTCGAAGGCTTCGGCGTATTCCATGCCGTCGAGCTCGTCCGAATTGACGACCCAGCCCTTCTCCGTCCACGCGCCCTCGTCGAGGATCCGGCGCTCGAAGGCGTCCACGACTTCGACCGCCGCCCGCGTCTCGTAGGGATCGGCCGCGGACGACTCGCCGAGCGCAATGCTCATCGGATCGTCGTGTCGCGTCAGGTGCTTGGCCGCTTCGAGCAGCGCATCGCGCACCTCGGCGGGCGCCACCACCATGCGGATCGGCAGGTCGTACTTCTTCGCGAAGGCCCAGTCGCGCTCGTCGTGGCCGGGTACGCCCATGACGGCGCCGGTGCCGTAATTCATCAGCACGAAGTTGGCGACGAAGACGGGCAGCGCCTCGCCGCTCACCGGATGGATCGCGCGCAGCCCGGTGTCGAGGCCGCGCTTTTCCTGCGTCTCGAGTTCCGCCTCGGACACCCCGCCCTGGCGCAGGTCGGCGATGAAGGCGGCGAGTTCGGGATTCGACGCGGCCGCGGCCATCGCGAGCGGGTGCTCGGCGGCGATGGACAGGAACGTCACGCCCATGAGCGTGTCGGGGCGCGTGGTGAAGACGGTGACCGGCTGGAGCGCGGCGCCGTCACGGGCGCGCACGTCGAAGCGGATCTCCAGGCCTTCCGAGCGCCCGATCCAGTTGCGCTGCATCGTCTTGACCGCGTCCGGCCAGCCCGGCAGCGTGTCCAGCCCGTCGAGCAGCTCCTGCGCGTAGTCGGTGATCTTCAGGAACCACTGCGGGATTTCCCGCTTCTCGACCAGCGCGCCGGTGCGCCAGCCGCGGCCGTCGATGACCTGCTCGTTCGCGAGCACGGTCTGGTCGACCGGATCCCAGTTCACGACCGAATTCCGGCGGTAGGCCAGGCCCTTCTTCATCAGCCGCACGAACATGCGCTGTTCGTGGACGTAGTACGAGGGCTGGCAGGTGGCGAACTCGCGCGACCAGTCGATCGCATAGCCCATCTGCTGCAGCTGGGCCTTCATGTGCGCGATGTTGGCGTAGGTCCACTTCGCCGGCGCCGTGTTGTTCTTGATCGCGGCGTTCTCGGCAGGCAGGCCAAAGGCGTCCCAGCCCATGGGCTGCAGCACGTTGTGGCCGGTCATGCGCTTGTAGCGGCTGATGACGTCGCCGATCGTGTAGTTGCGCACGTGGCCCATGTGGAGCGCCCCGGACGGGTACGGCAGCATGGACAGGCAGTAGTACTTGGGCTTGGGCGACGATTCGTCGACCTCGAACGCGCGCGAGCGCGTCCAGAAGGCCTGCGCGGCCGATTCGACCGGGGCCGGCGCGTAGGCGCGGGGGTCGGCGGGGGAAGGAGTGACGTCGGTCGCGGTGGGAGCGGACACGGGCAACCCGGACAGGAAAGGCGGTCCGAGAGCCTATCGCAGTGCACAAATCCGCGTCACGTCCGCACGCCGGCTGGCACACGGGTTGCATAAGGTGCCCATGCGCCCCACCTTACCCGCCATGCCGCTTTCGAACCCGTCCCGCCGCCGGCGCACTGCGCTTCTTGCTCTGCTCGTCGTCGCGATGGTGGCCATCGGCGGCCTGATGCTGCGCGGCATCCAGGCGTTCGACGCCAGCGCACTCTGGGTGGGACACACCCACCAGGTACTGGGCCAGATTGAAGCCGTGCGCTCGGCGCTGGAGGGCACCGAGTCCACGGCGCGGGCGTTCCGCCTGTCCAACGCAGAGGCGATCGAGGCCGACTACCAGGCCATGCGGCCGCTGGCGCTCCAGCGCGTCGACGAATTGACGGGCCTGGTGGCCGACAACCCGCCCCAGCTCGACCGCGCGCGCGCCTTGGCGCAGCTCGTCAAGGCCCGGCTCGCCAGCATCGACGCTACGCTCGACGCCCATCGCAAGGGGTTTCCCGACGTCGCCAACCGCATCATGCTTGACAGCGGCATGCCGCAGGCGCGGCGCATCACCGAAGCCGCCGATGCGATGAGCGCCGCCGAGCGCCGGCTGCTCGCCGAGCGGCAGACCGCCCGGTCGCGCGACGCCCGGGAACTCGGTGCCGCCGTGGCCGCGGGCATTGTGTTCTCGCTCTCGATGCTGGGCCTCCTGCTCTGGCTGGTGGCACGCGAGAACCGGCGCTCGCTGCAACTCGAACGCGAGGCGCGCGAGGCGCTGTCGACCCTCGAATCGCAGACCGCGCAGCGCGAGCAGCTCGCCGAGCAGCGTCGCGTGCTCGGCAGTTTCGCGGGGCTGCTGCACAGCTGCCATACGGTCGGCGAGTCGCTCGCGATCACCGGAAACGCCCTCGCCCAGCTGGTGCCGGACGGTGCGGGGATGTGCTACGCGATGCGCGCGTCGCAGAACCTGCTGGAGGCGCACGCGCTGTTCGGGACGCACGGCGTCGAATATCCGGAAGTGATGCGGCCCGACCAGTGCTGGGCACTGCGGCGCGGGCACACGCATCTCTACAACCCACGCCGGCCGACGGCGATGTGCGAGCACCTGGCCGACCTGTCGGCGGAGCATTCATGCGGGGCGTGCGTGCCGCTGACGTCGCAGGGCACGGTGCTGGGCCTGCTGCACGTCAGCAACCGCACCGGGGCGCCCCTGAGCGACCTGGAACGCGCCGCGGTCGAGTCGATCGCCGAGCACCTCGCGGTCGTGCTCTACAGCCTGGAGCTACGCGAGAGCCTGCGCGTCCAGTCGCTTCGCGACCCGCTCACCGGCCTGCACAACCGCCGCTACCTCGAGGAAAGCCTGCCGCGCGAAGTCGAGCGCTGCGAGCGGCGCGGGCGTCCGCTGTCGCTGCTGATGCTGGACGTCGACCACTTCAAGCGGTTCAACGACGAGCATGGCCACGGGGCGGGCGACGCGCTGCTGACGCGGATCGGCCAAGTGCTCGCCGAGGTGACGCGTGGCGAGGACATTGCTTGCCGCTACGGCGGCGAGGAGTTCACCATCGTCATGCCAGAGGCCGATCTTGCCCAGGCGATCATGCGGGCGGAGCAGATCCGTGAGGCGATCGCCGCGGCGGGCATCACGTACATGCGTCGCGAACTCGGGCCGGTGACGGTCTCGATCGGCGTGCACCAGCGACGCGCAGGCGTCGACGGCCCCGACGCGCTCATGACCACCGCGGACCGCGCGCTCTACGCCGCGAAGGCGTCCGGTCGTAATCGGGTGGTGGCCGCGGGCGCGGGCGTCGGCGCACTCCCCTCGCCGTGAGCAAGGTTCAATTCGCCTCCCTTCGCGGAGGCGCCATGGCTGTTCCTTCCCCGCCCCACCCCCCGACCGCTCCCCGCAACGCGGCGAGGCCGACATGACCGGCGAGTGGATCGGCTACGTCGCCGCCGCGCTGACCACGCTGTCGTTCCTGCCGCAGGCGGTGAAGACGATCCGCACGCGCGACACCCGCGGGATCTCGCTGGGGATGTACGTCGTGTTCACCGTCGGGGTCGGCTGCTGGTTCTTCTATGGGCTGGTTCTGTCGTCGTGGCCGATGATCGTCTCGAACCTGGTCACGCTGGGGCTTTCGGCGACGATCCTGGGGATGAAACTGCGCTACGGCTAGGCGGCGCCAGGCCGAACGTGGCCACGAACCACGCCGCGAACGCGAGGCGCTGCGAGAGCCCCACCGGCAGCAGGCCGGGCAGCAACAGCGCGAACAGCAGCACGTGCAGGGCTCCGATCGCGACGAGCGTCGCCATCCGCGTGTCGCGTGGGCCGCGCACGCCCAGCCTCAGCAGCGCCGCGCCGGCCGCGAAGGCGATCCACCACAGCGTCCACAGCGCACCGTGCAGGCGGCCGGACGCCCCGAGCAGGTCGCCCGAGTCGAGCGGCGACAGGCCCATGCCGACGAAGGCCAGGGCCGACAGCGTGCACGCGTTGAGCCCGACGCCGGCCATCAGCGGGGCGTCGTGCAGCCATCGCCGGCGCGCCTGCAGCGCCACCGCAACGAGCAGTCCCGGCAGCACGAAGGCGATCGCATTGAACGCCACGGCCCGCGGCATGCCGCTCGCGCCGAGCAGCGCGACGGGATGCAGCAGGTTCGAGAACACCGGAAATGCCGCGCCGAAGCCCGCGAGCGCAGCGGCGAAGAGCATCGCGGCGGCGACGACGGCGAGGCGCGGAAGGCTGACGGGACGTTGCATCGGCCCATGCTAGCGTGCGCGCCTTGCACCGACGGGGCCGCGTCCCCATCTCCCGACGACTTCCAGGAGCCGCCATGACCGCCGACGCGAATCCGCACGTCTTCGACGCCACCGCCGACCGCTTCCAGGACGAGGTGCTGCAACGCTCGCTCGAAACGCCGGTGCTGGTCGACTTCTGGGCCGAATGGTGCGGCCCGTGCAAGACGCTGGGCCCGATCCTCGAAAAGCTCGCCGCCGAGTACAACGGCGCGTTCCTGCTGGCCAAGGTCGACGTCGACAAGGAACAGCAGCTCGGCGCGGCCTTCCAGGTGCGGTCGATTCCGACGGTCTTCCTCGTCAAGGACGGCCAGCTCGCCGACGGCTTCCCGGGCGCGATGCCCGAAGGCGCGCTCCGCGAATTCCTCGCCTTGCACGGCATCGTGCCGCGCGAAGCGGCGCCCGGCGAGGCGCCGCAGGACGAGACGCCGGCGGCCGTCGACCCGCATGAGGAGGTGGTGCGCCTTCGCGCCGAGTCGGCCGGCAAGCCGGACGACGACGCGCTCAAGCTGGACCTCGCGCTGGCGTTGCTGAAGGTGGGCGCCGTGACGGAGGCCCAGGGCCTGCTCGATGCCCTGCCCGCCAACCTGGCCACAGACGACCGGACCGAGCGTGCGCGGTCGCACCTGCGCCTGCTTTCCGCGGCCCACGACGCGCCGCCCGCGGACGTGCTGGAGGCGGCGATCGCCGCGGACCCGGCCGACCTGCGCGCACGCCACCTGCTCGCCGTGCAGCGCCTGCTCGGCGGGCGCGAGGAAGACGGCCTGGAGCACCTGATCGAGATGCTGCGCCGCGATCGCCAGTACGAGGATGGGCTCGCGCGCCGCACGCTCATCGACGCGTTCCGGCTGGTGCAGGACGACGACCTTGTCGGCCGCTACCGCCGCCGGATGTCGTCGCTGCTGTTCTGACCGCTGCCGCATGAACGCATCGCTGTTCCGCCACGGGCTCAACCTGTGGCCGCCCTTCCTCGCGACCGGCATCCACGTCACCCACCTGTCCGACGACTGGCGCCATGCGCGCGTCGAGCTGCGGCTGCGCCCGTGGAACCGAAATGCCGTGGGCACGCATTTCGGCGGCAGCCTGTTCGCCATGACCGATCCGTTCTGGATGCTGCTGGTCATGCGCGGCGTTGGCCGCGACCACGTCGTCTGGGACCGTTCCGGCTCCATCGACTTCCTGAAGCCCGGGCGCGGGCTGGTGCACGCCGAGTTCCGGCTCGACGACGCCACGCTGGAGTCGATCCGCACGGAGACCGCGGACGGCGCCAAGCACCTGCGCTGGTTCGAGACGCCCGTGGTCGACACCGCCGGCGACACGGTCGCGCTGGTGCGCAAGCAGCTCTACGTGCGCCGAAAGCCGGGTCGCTGATCACGCTTCGCGGCGTCCATCGCTTCGCGTCCCCATGCCGGCCCTATATGCTCGGCCGGCCCATGGACGACACCCCGCACGACGCCACCCCCGCCGAACCGCTGCCGCAGGTCAACGGCTACCGCCTGTTGCGCCCGCTCGGCCGCGGCGGCATGTCGACCGTCTACCTCGCCGAGCAGATCGCGCTCGGCCGCGAGGTGGCGATCAAGGTGATGGCGCCACAGGCGCTCGCCGACGAGATCAGTCGTCGTCGGTTCGAGAACGAGGTGCGCACCATCGCACGCCTCGAGCATCCGCACATCGTCCGCATCCACGAACTGGGGCGCACGAAGGACGGGCTGCCCTACTACTCGATGCCGCACCTCTCGCGCGGCCACCTCGGGGACCGCGACTACGTGCGCGACGAGGCCGGGGCGGTGGAGATCGCCCTCGCGCTGCTGTCGGCGCTGGAATACGCGCATTCGCGCGGCGTCGTCCACCGCGACGTGAAGCCGGAGAACGTGCTGTTCGACGATGCCGGCCGGCCGCTGCTGGCGGACTTCGGCATCGCGCTGCGCCGCGGATTCGGTCCGCGCGTCACCACCGCGGGCCTCGCGGTCGGCAGCACGGCCTACATGGCGCCGGAGCAGGCGCGCGGCGAGGAAGTCGACGGCCGCGCGGACCTCTACGCGCTGGGCGTGGTGCTGTGGGAAATGCTCGCCGGGCGCCTGCCGTACGAGGCCGCCGACGCGCTGTCGATGGCGATCGCACATGCGCAGCAGCCGATTCCGCGGCTTCCCGCGCACCTGCGGCACTGGCAGCGTTTCATGCAGCGCGCGCTGTCGAAGTCGCCCGATTCGCGCTTCCAGGACACCGCGGCGATGCGCGAGGCGATGCTCGCCGTGCGTCCGCCCCGCTGGCTGCCGGCGTGGGAACGCATCCGTCCGGTCGTCACCGGTCGCGGCAGCCGCGTCGCGCTGGTGCTGCTGCTCGTCGCGGGACTCGGCTATGCCGGCTGGTCGGCCTGGCCGCGTGGCGGCGACGACGACTTCTTTCGTTCGACCGCGCCCGCCGCGGCCGCGCGCGATGCAGGCGAGGCGGCGGGCCCCGATCCCACCGAACGCATGCTCGAGCCGCTACCCGCGGCCGACATCGAAATCGCCGTCGAGCGCGCGCGCGCCCAGATCGCGCGCAATGCGCTGACGGCCCCCGACGGCGACAACGCGCTCGCCACGGTGCAGCGGCTGGGCCAGGAAAATCCCGACGACCCACGCGTCCAGGCCGTCGCCCGCGAACTGCTCGAGGCACTGCGCGCGCGCGTGGCCGTGGCGGTGCGCTCGGGTGACGATCCCAAGGCGCGCGAGCTCGCCGCCCGCAGCGATCGGCTCGCCAACGCCATCGCGCCGTCCACCCCCGCGGCGGCGCCCACGCCCGACGTGCAGAAGGCCCTGCGTACCCGCCTGGACGAGGCCGTCGCGCGCGGCGACCGTCGCCGCGCGACCGACACCCTCGCCCTCGCCCGCGATCTCCGCGTCGCCGCACCGGAACTCGCGCGCTGGTCCCGTCGCATGGCGACGACGCCCACGCCGGCTGCCTCCGCCGCCGCCGAGATGGCGGACGTCGGTCGCGGTCGTGTGTCGACGCATCCGGTCACGCGTGGCGAGTTCCAGCGGTTCGTCGAGGCCACCAAGCGCACGCCCTCGCTGTGCCGCGAGCGTGCCTCGCTGCTGCGCGTGCTCGCCCCGCGCTCCTGGCAGTCGCCCGGCTTCCCGCAGGGCCCGGCCGATCCGGTGGTCTGCGTTTCCCTGCAGGACGCCGAGGCCTATGCGCTGTGGCTCGGCGCGCAGACCGGCGGCCGCTTCCGGCTGCCGACGTCAGCCGAATCGGCGCGCACCACCGCGGACTTCGGCGGGCGTGCGATCAGCCTCTGGCTGCGCGACTGCGGCACCGGCTGCCTGGAACGGATGGTCACGGCAGGCTCGTGGCGTGGCCGGAAGACGCAGGAGGCGCTGACCGCGAACCGCGGCTACGACGACGTCGGCTTCCGCCTGCTCCGCGAGCGCTGACCGCCGCCGCTTACAATCGCGGCATGGGCAAAACCAACCTGCAGCGGCTCTTCCTCACCGGCCTCCTCACCCTGCTGCCGATCTGGCTGACGTGGGTGGTCGTGAAGTTCGTCTTCGTCCTGCTCTCCGACATCAGCCGTCCGCTGATCGGGCCGGGCCTGCAGCGGCTCGCCGCGAGCGATCGCGCACTCGCCTGGGTGGCCGATGCCTGGGTCCAGAACGGACTTGCGCTGCTCGCGACGCTCGCGGTGATCCTGCTGTCAGGCGTGATGGCGCGACGCGTGTTCGGCCAGCGCCTGCTGCGCTGGATGGAGGCGCTGATCAAGCGCATCCCGTTCGCGAACATCATCTACGGCAGCGCGCGCCAGTTGCTCGACATCCTGCAGACCAAGCCCGACGGCACGCAGCGCGTGGTGCTGGTCGACTTCCCGCACACGGAGATGAAGTCGATCGGATTCGTCACCCGCGTGCTGCGCGAACAGGGCACGGGCCGCGAGCTCGCGGCCGTGTACGTGCCGACCACGCCGAACCCGACGTCGGGCTACCTCGAGATCGTGCCGATCGAGAAGATCACGCCGACCGACTGGACCGTGGACCAGGCGATGGCCTTCATCATCTCCGGCGGCGCGGTGTCGCCGGAAACGATTCCGTTCTCCCCCGCCAGCCGGCCGTGAGACCGCTGCTCGCGATCGTCCTCGCGCTGGCCGCGTCGGCCGTCGTGGCGAAGCCGCCGGCGCTCGAAGCCCGGCGGATCGCGCTCGACGACGGCACGTCCTTCGTCCTCCGCGTGCCGTCCGGCTACCGTATCGAGCCGGTTGCCCAAGGGCTGCGCCGCGCGCGCTTCTTCGCGCGCGATCCGCGCGGTCGCCTGCTGCTCACCGACATGCACGACCTCACCGACAACCGTCGCGGGCGTGTCCTGTCTCTGGGGGCTCCGGAGGGCAACGGTCGCTTCGCGCAGCCGCGCGCGCTGCTCGAAAACCTGCGCAATCCGAACAGCATCGCCTTCCATGTCGATGGCGCGGGTCGCACGTGGCTGTACGTCGCGCTGACGCCCGCGCTGGTGCGCTATCCGTACGACGCGGACGCCGGCACCGTCCAGAACGCGCCCGAAACGCTCGCGACGTTCCCCGACGAGGGCCTGTCGTACAAGTACGGCGGCTGGCACCTGACCCGCACGGTCATCGTCGAGCGCGACGGCACCGCGCTGGTCTCCGTCGGCAGCAGCTGCAACGCCTGCATCGAACGTGAGCCGGTACGCGCGAGCATCGTCGCCATCGCGCCCGACGGCTCGCAGCGCACGATCGCCCGCGGCCTGCGCAACGCGGTCGGCCTGGTGCGCGACGGCGACACGCTCGTCGCGACCAACCAGGGCGCCGACCACCTCGGCCGAAACCGTCCGGACGAGACGCTGTACCGCGTCGTCGATGGCATGGACGCCGGCTGGCCGCACTGCTACAGCGACCGCGGCCGCGTGCGCGCCGACGCGAAGTTTCCCCGCCGCGCCGGCTGCGGCCGCGTGGCGCGCCCACTCGCCTGGTTGCCCGCGCACGCCTCGGCGCTCGGCGTGCTGCCGATGCCTGCCCGCGCGGACGCCACCGACGTACTCGCCGGCCACTACGTCGTCGCGCTGCACGGCTCGACGAACGCAGCGCTGGGCCGCGGTTACGCGCTGGTCCGCGTCAGTCGCGACGGACGGCGCGTCGAGCCGATCGTCACCGGCTTCCTCGACGGCCGCACCGTGCGCGGGCGCCCGGCCGGGCTGATCGACGACGGCGCCGACGGCCTCTACTTCAGCGACGACCGCCGCGGCGTCGTCTATCACCTGTGGAAATCGCCATGACCGACCTGCGCGCCACGACGCCCCACGTGCTGCAGGACCGCGCGGTGCGACTGTTCATCGCGCTCGCGGCGTTGTTCTGCGTCAACACCGTGCTCGCCGAGTTCATCGGCGTGAAGATCTTCGCGCTCGAGGACACGCTCGGCCTGCAGCCGTTCGAATGGCGCCTGTTCGGGCAGACCGGCTCGCTCAGCTTCACCGCCGGCACGCTGCTGTGGCCGATCGTGTTCCTGATGACCGACGTCATCAACGAGTTCTACGGCCGGCGCGGCGTGCGCCTGATCTCCATGCTCGCGGCGATGCTCATCGTCTACGGCTTCGCGTTCGCGTTCGCCGCGATCTCGCTCGCGCCCGCGGGCTGGTGGGTGGAGGCCGCGCGGTCGCAGGGCGTGGACAACTACCAGACGGCGTTCGCCGCCGTCTTCGGCCAGGGCCTGTGGACGATCGGCGGCTCGCTCGTCGCCTTCCTGCTCGGCCAGATGATCGACGTCGCGGTGTTCCACCGCATCCGACGCGCCACCGGCCATCGGGCGATCTGGCTGCGGTCGACGGGCTCGACGGCGGTTTCCCAGCTCATCGACAGCTTCGTCGTGCTGTACATCGCGTTCGTCCTCGGGCCGCAGCACTGGCCGATGGGCCTGTTCCTGGCCGTGAGCACGGTGAACTACGCCTACAAGATGCTGGCGGCGGTCGCGATGATCCCGCTGATCTACGCGATGAAGGCGCTGATGGTGCGCTACCTGGGCCGCGACCGCGCCGACGCGCTCCGGGAGGCGGCCGCCGCCTGACGGCGACCATGACTTCCGACCGGCGAACCGCCGGTGTCGTGGCCTCATGCTCGGCGGGTCCCCTTGCTGGATCCCGTCATGACCCTGCGTCCGCTCGCCCTCGCTGCTGCACTCACCTTCAGCCTCGCCGCCCTGCCCGCCGCCGCCGGGCCGGCCAAGGCGCCCGCCGTCGCCTCCGCCCAGCAGGGCAAGGCGCAGCGCCTCAACGCCATGTACGAACAGTCGTGGGAGGAGCTGCTGAAGCTCAACCCGCTGCAGGCCACCTTCCAGGGTGACCCGCGCTACAACGACCAGCTTCCGGACTTCGGCACCGCCGCGTACCGGAAGAAGATGCACGACTACACGGTGAAGTGGCTGACCGCGGTCGAGAAGGTCGGTCCCGCCGGCCTGAGCGGCCAGGACCTGCTGAGCTACGAGATCTTCGTCGACGGCGCCAAGCGCTCGCTCGAAGGCGAGCGCTTCCCCGACTGGATGATGCCGATCAACCAGATGGGCAGCATCGCGAGCTACGGCGCGATGTTCGGCTCGGGCTCGGGCCCGCAGCCGTTCAAGACGGTCAAGGACTACGACAACTGGCTCAAGCGCGCCAACCAGCTGCCGAAGATCTTCGACACCTCCATCGCCAACATGCGCGAAGGCATGAAGGCCGGCGTGGTGCAGCCGCGCGTGCTGATGGTCAAGGTGGTGCCGCAGCTCGACGCGCTGATCAACGACGACCCGACCAAGACGCTGTTCTGGGGCCCGGTCGCGAACATGCCGAAGGACTTCAGCGCCGCCGACCGCGCGCGCCTGACGACCGCCTACCGCACGATGATCACGTCGCAGGTGATGCCGGCCTACAAGCGCCTGCGCGCCTTCATCAATGACGAGTACCTGCCGAAGACGCGCGAGACCGTCGGGCTCGATGCGCTGCCCGACGGCAAGGCCTGGTACGCCTTCGCCGCGAAGAACAGCACCACGACCAACCGCACGCCCGAGGAGATCCACCAGCTCGGCCTGAGCGAAGTCGCGCGCATCCACGGCGAGATCCGCGGCGTGATGCAGCAGCTCGGCTTCAAGGGCTCGATGCAGGACTTCTTCCAGTTCATGCGCACCGACCCGCAGTTCAACTTCAAGACCGAGGACGAACTGTTGGCGTTCTACCGCGCGCTCGAAGCCAAGGTGAACGAGGGCATCCCGCGCCAGTTCTCGCTGGTGCCGAAGTCCCCGTTCGAGATCCGTCCGGTCGAGGCGTTCCGCGCGAAGTCGGCCGCGGGCGGCGAGTACCAGAGCGCGAGCGAGGACGGCAAGCGTCCGGGCATCTTCTACGTCAACACCTACGACCTGCCCTCGCGCAAGCGCTGGGACGCCGAGGACCTGTACCTGCACGAGGCGATCCCGGGCCATCACTTCCAGATCTCGCTGCAGCAGGAGCTGAAGTCGATGCCGAAGTTCCGCCGCTTCGGCGGCGAGACGGCATTCGCCGAAGGCTGGGGCCTCTACGCCGAGTCGCTCGGCAAGGATCTCGGCGTCTACACCGATCCGTACCAGTACTTCGGCTACCTGCAGAACGAGCTGTGGCGCGCGATCCGCCTCGTCACCGATACCGGCCTGCACAGCAAGGGCTGGAGCCGCGACCAGGTGATCAAGTACATGCTCGACAACTCCGCGGAGAGCGAGACGCAGGCCACCGCCGAGGCCGAGCGCTACATCGCGTGGCCGAGCCAGGCGCTGGCGTACAAGTCCGGCGAGCTCAAGATCAAGGAACTGCGTCGCCGCGCCGAGCAGGCCCTGGGCCCGAAGTTCGACATCCGTGCCTTCCACGCCGAAGTGCTGCGTGACGGTGCGGTGCCGCTCGACGTGCTCGACGCCAAGATCGATCGCTGGATCGCCGCGCAGAAGACCTGACCCCGGTCGGGATGCGCACGGAAAGGGCCGCCTCGCGCGGCCCTTTTCCGTTTCGATGCTGCGGCGGCGGCATGCGTCAACGGTCGGCGCTCCCGCGCGTTCGCGGGACATCGACCCGGAGCACGCCATGGACCGTCGCCCGCCCTCTCCCGCCCGCGCACTCGTCGTCGGCCTCCTGCTCGTCAGCGCGGTGGCCTGGGCCGCGCGGCCCGCTCGTCGGCCGGCAATCGCGTCGCACGTCGCGGCTTCCGCCGTCGGCGCGGCCGCGATCGCACAGCGCCGCGACAGGTCGATCCCACGGCTGCGTGCCGAAGCCGATGCGTTGCCCGTCGCGACCACCGCACCGCCGCTGCCCGACTGCCCCGCCGAAGTCGCGCCGGCGCTGCCGGACGGCGTCGAACGCCTGCTGGGCATCGAATACGGCCGCGACCCGCGCCAGCGCTTCGACGTCTACTACCCCGCCGTGCCTTCGCCCACGCCGAGGCCGGTTCTGGTGATAGTCCATGGCGGCGGCTGGCGCGACGGCGACAAGCTCGTGGACAACGTCTGGCGCAACAAGGTCGCCTGGTGGGTGCCGCGCGGGTGGATCGTGCTGTCGGTGAATTACCGGATGCTGCCCGACACGCCACCGCTCGAACAGGCCGGCGACGTGGCCGCTGCGGTCGCACGCGCGCAACAGCTCGCACCCGCGCTCGGCGGCGACCCGCGACGCTTCGTGCTGATGGGCCACTCGGCGGGTGCACACCTCGTCGCGCTGCTCGATGCCGACACGACGCTCGCCGCCACGCGCGGCGTGCAGCCGTGGCGCGCCACCGTGGCTCTCGACAGCGCCGCCTACGACGTGCCGCGCCTGATGCGCGCGCCGCATCTGCCGCTGTACGACGACGCCTTCGGCACCGACTCGGCGCTGTGGCCGGTCGCGTCCCCGCTGGACCGGCTGCAGCCGGGCGGTGCGCCGCTGCTGGGCGTCTGTTCGTCGCAGCGCCTGGATTCCTGCCCACAGGCGCGGGACTTCGCGACGGCGGCGCGGACCGCGGGAACGCCGATGACGGTGTCGCCGCAGGACCTCAGCCACGAGCAGATCAACGAGACGCTGGGCCTGCCCGGGCCCTACACCGAGCTCGTCGACCGTTTCATCGTCGACGCCGTGCGCTGAACGCCCGGAGCGCATCGCGGCACGCGTCAACCACAGGGCGGTCCGTGCGTTTCCACTGCAACGCGGAGACCTTCCATGACCGACCTTTCCCGCCTCGCCACCGCGCACCAGCGCTTCGGACTCGGCGCCCGCCCGGGCGACCTCGACCGGGGCGGCGACGCCGGCTCGCTGCTCGAGCGGCAGTTGCAGGGCGATGCCGGGACTGCGGCTTTCGCGAGCCTGCCGCCGTCGCGCGTCTACCTGCACGAGGAAGCCGTGGCCCTCGCGGCTGCGCGTCTCGACAAGCGCGCTGCGGCCGAGCCCGAGCCCGGGATGGCGAATGCCATGCAGCGCGAGAAGACCGGCACGGCTCCGCGCGGGCGCCGTGCGCTGCGCGAGCGCGTTCGCGCGGAGCTGCAGTCGCGTTACGCACATGCAGCCGCCACCCCGGACGGCTTCGCCGAGCGCCTCGTGCGCTTCTGGTCCAACCACTTCGCCGTGTCGATCGACAAGCGGCCCGCGCTGCTCTACGCCGCCCCGATGGAGCGCGAGGCCATCCGGCCGAACGTCTTCGGCAGGTTCCGGGACCTGCTGCTCGCGGTCGAACGGCATCCCGCGATGCTTCGATACTTGGACAACGTGCGATCGGTCGGCGACGACTCGAAGCTCGCGCGCCGTGCCGCGGGTCGACGCGCGCTCGGCCTCAACGAGAACCTCGCCCGCGAGATCCTCGAGCTGCACACGCTCGGCGTGGATGGCGGCTATGCGCAGGGCGACGTCACCGAACTCGCGCGTGCGATCACCGGCTGGGGCACGCCGCTCCCGCGCGAAGTGCTCGACGCGCCGCCCGAGGACGCCTTCCGCTTCCGCCCCGCCGCGCATGCGCCGGGCGTGCGCACGGTACTCGGGCGTCGCTATGCGGACGACGGCCTCGCGCAAGGCCAAGCGGTGCTGCGCGACCTCGCCGTGCATCCGGCCACGGCCCGGCACGTCTCCGCGAAACTCGCGCGCCATTTCGTTGCCGACGAACCGCCTGCCGCACTCGTCCAACGCATGGCGCAGGCGTGGACGCGAAGCGGCGGCGACCTCGCCAGCGTGTACCGCGCCCTCATCGAAGCGCCCGAGGCCTGGGCGCCGACCGCGCGCAAGTTCAAGTCGCCCGACGATTATCTGGTCTCGGCACTGCGCGCACTCGATGCGGACGTCGCGATCGGCCGTTTGCAGCCGGTGCTGGCGCAGCTCGGCGAACCCGCGTTCACGCCGCGCTCGCCGGCCGGTTTCCCCGACGTCGCGTCGGCATGGAGCGGCGGCGACGCACTGTTCAAGCGCATCCAGGCCGCGCAGCGGCTGGCGGCGCTCGCGGCCGACGCCTCGCCCGATCCGCTGGCCGTCGCGCGCACCGCGCTCGGGCCGCGGCTCGACGAGGCCACGACGACCGTGCTGCGTCGCGCCGAGTCCGCGCGCTCCGGGCTCGCCCTGCTCTTCGCGAGCCCGGCCTTCCAATGGAGGACCTGACATGGACCCGACCCGTCGTGCCCTGCTGAAATTCGCCGGCACCGGCGCTGCACTCGCGCTGTGGCCGCGGGCGCCCGCGTTCGCAGGCGCGGGGGCCGACACCCGGCTCGTCGTCGTGTTGCTGCGCGGCGGACTCGATGCGCTGCATGCCCTGCCCCCCGTGGGCGATCCGGATTACGCGCGGCTGCGCGGCGACCTCGCCGTCGCCGATGCGCTGCCCATCGGCGGCGGCTTCGGCCTGCATCCGTCGCTCGCCTTCGCCGCGCAACTGCAGGCCGCGCACCAGCTTCTGCCGGTCGTCGCGATCGCGCCGCCCTATCGCGGCCGGTCGCATTTCGAGGCGCAGGACAACGTCGAGAACGGCGGCGGCGCCGCCTCGCATCTCCAGAGCGGCTGGCTGAGTCGCGCGGCCGGTGCGATGGCGGGGCCACGTGCGCTCGCCGTCGCGGCCGTCCCGCCCCTGTCGGCCCGCGGTCCGGGGCGCGTCGAGACGTGGTCGCCGCCGTTCGTCGAGGCGGTCGACCCGCAACTGATGCAGCGGCTGAAGACGCTGTACGCGGGCGACGCCGTGCTGGCCGCGTCGTTCGCCGATGCGATGCAGCGCAGCGCGGACGACGGGGCTGCCGGTGTGCTGCGGCTGCCCCAGGCGATGGCCGCGGCGGCGCGTTTCATGGCGGCTGCGGACGGTCCGCGGCTCGCGTTCGTCGAGGACACCGGCTGGGACAGCCACGGCGGCCAGGCGCTGCAGCTGCGACGCAAGCTTTCCGAACTCGACGCGGGGCTGCGCGGTTTCCACGAGGCCGGTGCGTCGATCTGGCCGCGCACCGTCGTCGCGGTGGTCACCGAATTCGGGCGAACCGCGGCCGCGAACGGCACCGGCGGCACCGACCACGGCACGGGTGGCCTCGCAGTGCTCGCCGGCGGCGCGGTGCGTGGCGGGCGCATCGCCGGCGACTGGCCCGGCCTGTCGCGCCCCGCCCTCTTCGAAGGCCGCGACCTGCGCGCGACGAGCGACCTGCGCGCCCTGTTCAAGGGCCTGCTGGTCGATCACCTCGGTCTCTCGCGCTCGGCGGTCGACACGCAGGTGTTCCCCGACAGCGCGGATGCGGTCGCCATGCGCGGGCTCGTCGCCTGACGCAACGAAAAACGGCGTGCGGAAATCCGCACGCCGTTCGTCTCCACTGCGATGTCGCGAGGCCTCAGCGGGCCGAGCGGCTCCGCGGCGCGCGCGCACCGGCGCCACGCGGGGCACCGGCATGCGCATGACGCGCGGCCGGCTTGCCGTGCGGACGCGCCGACGGACGCGCGGTGCGCTTGCCGACCGGCGGCTTCGCATCCATGCGCAGGGCCTGCGACGGCTCGAAGCCCTCGACGACCACCTGCCGCACGTTCTTACCGAGCAGCTTCTGCACCTGCGAGAGCAGGCCGCCCTCGTCGATCGCCACGAGCGAGATTGCTTCGCCGGTCGCACCGTTACGACCGGTGCGGCCGATGCGGTGGACGTAGTCCTCCGGCACGGTCGGCAGGTCGTAGTTGATGACGAGCGGCAGGTCCGGGATGTCGAGGCCGCGGGCCGCGACGTCCGTGGCCACGAGAACGCGGCAACGACCCGTCTTGAACTCGCTCAGGGCCTTCTGGCGCTGGCCCTGACTCTTGTTGCCGTGGATCGCGGACGCCTTGATGCCGGCCTCCTCGAGCTGCTCGGCGAGGCGGTTGCAGCCGTGCTTGGTCTTGCCGAACACGAGGATGCGCTCCTGGAAGCGCGTCGCCAGCAGGTGCACCAGCAGGTCGCGCTTGCGCGAATTGTCGACCGGATGCGCGATGTGCTCGATCGTCGACGCGACGGTGTTGCGCGCCGCGACTTCGACCTCGGCCGGATTGCGCAGGAACTCCATCGCGAGGCCGCGGATGCGCGATTCGAACGTCGCCGAGAACAGCAGCGTCTGGCGCTTGACCGGCACCTTCGCGACGATGCGCTTGATCGCCGGCATGAAGCCCATGTCGAGCATGCGGTCGGCTTCGTCGAGCACGAGGATCTCGATCGCATCGAGCTTGACGGTGCCGCGCTCGAGGTGGTCGATCAGGCGGCCCGGTGTGGCGACGAGGATGTCGACGCCGCGACGCAGCAGGTCGACCTGCGGGCCCATGCCGACGCCGCCGAAGATCATCCCGGTGTGCATGCGCAGGTGGCGACCGTAGTTGCGCAGGCTCTCGTTCACCTGCACCGCGAGCTCGCGGGTCGGCACGAGCACGAGCGCGCGCGGCTTGCGCGGGCCGGTCGGCGGCGTCAGGCCCGACAGGCGGGCGAGCAGCGGCAGGCCGAACGCGGCGGTCTTGCCGGTACCGGTCTGGGCGCCGCCCAGCACGTCGCGGCCCGCCAGCACGAGCGGAATCGCCTGCAGCTGGATGGGGGTCGGGGTGGTGTAGTTCTTTTCGGCGAGCGCGCGCAGCAGGGCGGGCGGCAGGCCGAGGGCCTCGAAGGCCGAGGTCTCGTGGGTCATGGAAGAGCTCCGAATAGCGATATGCCGCGACCCTGGGGGCCGCGGGGCGACTCGAAGCTTTCCTGACCGCGCTGCGAGTGGGACGTAGTGACGCACCGGAGGGATCCGGGACGTTGTCGGCGCCGGGAATTGCGTGCGGATGACGTCGCATGGGGCCGCGGGAAGCGGCGGCCCGGAGGGGCCTGCGAGAAACCTGGAAAACGAGCCCGAGGGCGGATGCCAGGCGCGGGGACCCGTGCATGGTACGTGAAACCACCCGCCGCTGCCGAAGGGGCGGCCCGGCCGTTCAGCCACGGCGCCGGCATGACCTCCGGCACGCTTGGGCCCGGCAGGCACCGGCTAACGTCCGGCAGGCATGCCATCCCGCGTGTCGCCCGCCGCTGCGCGTCGGGCCGCCCGTCCCGTTCCGGCTCCGGAGTCCCCCGTGACCTTCAAGAAAACGCACCTTCCGCTCGCCGTCGCCGCCGTCCTGGCCGGCGCCGCGGCCTATGCCGCGCCCGCCGCGAAGACGTCGGGCGACCTCGCCATCGACACCGCCAAGCTGCCGCCGGTGAACCGCTTCGCCAAGGCGGACCTCGATCCCTCGAAGGACGCGTGCACCGACTTCGGCGGCTACGTCAACGGCAAGTGGCTCGCCGCGCATCCGATTCCCTCCGACCGCACCTCCTGGGGCGCGTTCGAGATGCTCGACGAGCGCAGCAATGCCGTGCAGCGCCAGATCGCCGAGGCGGTCGCCGCCAAGAAGAGCACCGACGGCGTCGAGAAGATCGTCGGCGACTTCTGGTCGACCGGCATGGACACCAAGAAGATCAACGCGCAGGGCGTCGCGCCGCTGAAGGCGCACCTCGCCCGCATCGATCGCCTGTCCGACAAGGCGCAGATCGCCGACTACCTGCGCGAGAGCGCGGCGAAGGGCGAGAACGTGCTGTTCGGCTTCGGCGCGAACCCGGACTACAAGAACTCGTCGATGAACATCGGCGTCGCGTTCCAGGGCGGCCTCGGCCTGCCGGACACCACGTTCTACACGGACGCCACCAAGGCGAAGGTGCTCGGCGCCTATCAGGCGCACGTCGCCAAGGTGCTGCAGCTGTCCGGCATCGGCGCCGCCGACGCCGCGAAGCAGGCGAAGGATGTCGTCGCGTTCGAGACGCGCCTGGCGAAGGCCTCGAAGTCGCGCTCGGAACTGTCGCGCGACGCCGAGCTCTTCTACAACCCGATCAGCCCGGCCGAAGCCGACAAGCTGTCGCCGAACTTCCCGTGGACGACGTTCTTCAAGTCGCAGGGCCTGGACGTGCCGGCGATGTTCTCGCTCGCGATCCCGTCGTTCCACCAGGAAGTCAGCAAGATGCTCGGCGACGTGCCGGCGTCCGCGTGGCGCAGCTACCTGCGCTTCCACACCGTCGACGAGGCCTCGCCGTTCCTGTCCGATGCCTTCGTCAACGAGAACTTCGCGTTCTACAGCCAGACGCTGCGCGGGCAGAAGCAGATCAAGGAGCGCGGCAAGCGCGTGCTCGGCGCGCTCAACGGCGCGGCCGGCGAGGCGATGGGCCAGATCTACGTCAAGACCGCGTTCTCGCCTGATTCGAAGGCGCGCATGGAGACGCTCGTGCAGAACCTGCGCGAGGCGCTGAAGGCGCGCATCGAGAACCTCGACTGGATGAGCCCGGAAACCAAGCAGAAGGCGCTCGCGAAGTGGGCCGCGTTCACGCCGAAGATCGGCTACCCGGACAAGTGGCGCGACTGGTCGGGCCTCAGGACGTCGCGTGCCAGCTACATCGGCAACGTGCTCGCCGCGAACGAGTTCAACTACAGGTGGGACATCTCGAAGATCGGCAAGCCGGTCGACCGCACCGAATGGGGCATGAGCCCGCAGACGGTCAATGCCTACTACAACCCGTCGATGAACGAGGTCGTGTTCCCGGCGGCGATCCTGCAGCCGCCGTTCTTTGACCCGAATGCGCCGGATGAGATGAACTACGGCGGCATCGGTGCCGTGATCGGCCACGAGATGATCCACGGCTACGACGACCAGGGCAGCCGTTTCGGCCCGACCGGTAACTTCGAGAACTGGTGGACCGACGCCGACTCAAAGGGCTTCACGTCGCGCACCGACAAGCTCGTCAACCAGTTCAACGGCTACGAGGCCGCACCGGGCCTCAACGTCGACGGCAAGCACACGCTCGGCGAGAACATCGCGGATCTCGGCGGCCTCAACACCGCCTACGACGCGATGAAGCGCGCGACCGCCGGCAAGCCGGACACCGCCAATGACGGCCTGACGCGCGACCAGCGCTTCTTCGTCAACTTCGCCACGGTGTGGCGTCGCAACTTCACGCCGGACGAGTTGAAGCTGCGCATCACCACCGACGAGCACGCGCCGGCGACGTTCCGCGCGATCGGCGCGCCGTCGAACATGCCGGCGTTCGCGCAGGCGTTCCAGTGCAAGGCCGGCCAGAAGATGGTGCGCGGCGGCGACCAGCAGGTCGTGATCTGGTAACGCAGCGCTCGATGCGATGAAACCGAAAGGCCCGGGGAAACCCGGGCCTTTTTCGTTGCCCGACGCATGTGCGACGTGAGGAAGGCGTTCAGTCCTCCCCGCGGCGCGTTGCTAGACTCCCGCCGGTTCCCCCATGGACGCCACGCAATGACCGCACGCCCGCTCGCCGCCGCCCTCGCCGTGGCTCTCGTCGCCGCCCTGTCCTCGCCCGCGACGGACGCCGCGACCAAGAAGAAGGCAGCGGCGCCGAAGTCGAGCGCACCGACGGCCTGCACCGACTTCCACGCCTTCGCCAACAGCGCCTGGCTCACCGCGAACCCGCCTACGCCGGGCGTGCCCTCGGTGTCCGCGCTCGACCAGCTGCGCCAGCGCGCCCACCAGCAGCAGATCGACCTGCTGAACGGGTCGATGTCGGCCCCGCAGAACGACGTGCAGAAGCTGCTCGGCGACTTCTGGGCGAGCGGCATCGACGAGGCGGCGGTCGAACGCGACGGCGCGAATCCGATCGCGCCGCTGCTCGGCCGCATCAATGCAATCAGGAAGGCGAAGGACATTCCGCCCGCAATCGCCGCGCTGCACCAGGTCGGCATCCCGGTCGCCTTCAACTTCAGTGCGGACGTCGACCTCGCCGACACCGACCGCCACGTCGGCTACTTCACGGAAGGCGGCGTCGGCCTGCCCGATCCGGCCTTCTACACGCGCACCGACGCCGAGACGCGCGAGGTGATGGATCGCTACCGCGCCTACGTGCGGCGCATCCTCGCGCTCACCGGCACGCCGGAAGCGCAGCTGCCCGCGCAGGTCCAGCAGGTGCTGGACCTCGAGACGCGCCTCGCGCAGTCCGGCCGCCCGGTCGCCGCCCTGCGCGATCCGCGCGCCAATTACGCGGCCGTGCCGACGGCGGGGCTCGCCAAGCAGTACAAGCGCCTGCAGCTCGCCGAGTTCCTCAAGGCGCAGGGCGTCACCGACGACCAGGTGTCGATGGCGAACGCGGCCCTCTTCGCGGCGCTCGACAATTTCGTCGCCACGCTGCCGCCGGAGCAGTGGAAGACGTTCCTGCGCTGGCGCGTCGGCGACTCGATGGCCCCGTACCTCAGCAAGTCGTGGCGCGATGCGAGCTTCGACTTCCGCGGTCGCGTGCTCGGCGCGCAGGTCTCGCCGATGCCGCGCCAGGAATCGGTGCTCGACGCGATCAACCTCGCCGCTGGCCCGATGCTCGGCCGCGAGTATGTCGCGCGCTTCCTGCCCGCCGCGTCGCGCACCCAGGCCGAGGCCATCGCGACGCAGGTGCGCGATGCGCTGTCGACGATGGTCGACCGCGACACGCGTCTCGGGGCCGCCGCGAAGACCGAAGCGAAGGCGAAGCTCGCGGCGCTGAAGGTCGAAGTCGGCGCGCCGCGTCGGGACCTGGACTACACCGTGCAGCCGATGGGCCGGGGCAGCTTCGGCAGCAACATGCTCATCGCGTCCACCTGGCGCCATCGCGAGGAGATGCGCCGCATCGGCCGCGGCAATGCCGATCGTCGATGGGACGTCCTCCCGCAGCAGCCGGCGCTCGCCTACGACGTGCCGCAGAACCGCCTGATCGTCACCGCCGCGATGCTGCAGGCGCCCGTGTTCGACGCAACGCAGCCGCAGGCCGCGCTCTACGGGGCCTACGGTGCGCTGGTCGGCCACGAGCTCGTGCATGCGATCGATCCGCAGGGACGCCTGATCGACGCCCGTGGCCAGGCGCGCGACTGGTGGACGCCGGCCGAGGCCAGCGCCTGGTCGTCGCAGGTCTCGCGCATCGGCGCGCAGGTCTCGGCACAGCCGTATCCCCAGCTGCAGGGCGTGCGCGTCAACGGCAGCCTCGTCGGCGAGGCGCTGGCGGCCGACCAGGCCGGCGTCGAGCTGGCGCAGGCTGCTCTGCAGACGGCGCAGCCGGGTGCTTCGAAGGAAACGATGCAGGCCTTCTACACGGCCTGGGCGCGCCTCTGGCCGGAGCAGACGTCGGTGGACGTCGCGACGGCGCGCGCGGCGAGCAGCGCCTATCCGCCCGGCCGCTGGCGCGCCAACCTGCCGCTGATGAACCAGCCGGCGTTCGGCACGGCGTACGCCTGCAAGGCGGGTACACCGATGCAGCCCAAGGCGGACCAGCAGGTGCGCTTCTGGCCGTGAAGCGCCGCGCGGCTTGAACGAAAACGCCCGCTTCAGCGGGCGTTTTCGCGTCAGTGCACGATGCGGATGTTCGGCGGCCGGGGCCGCGGACCGCGGGACGGCGGACGCCGACGCCAATGACGGATCAGGAGCCAGCCGAACAGCATGCCGCCCAGGTGGGCGAAGTGGGCGACGCCGGGCATGGTGCCGGTGACGCCCATGAACAGTTCCGCGACGCCGTAGAAGATGACGAGCGTGCGCGCCTTCAGCGGCACGGGCGGAATCAGCAGCATCACGCGCTGGTTCGGGAAGAGCATCCCGTAGGCCAGCAGCAGGCCGAAGATGCCGCCGGACGCACCTACGGTCGGATAGGCCTCGCCGCCCATGCGCAGCGTCGCGTAACCGACGACCAGCTGGCACAGCGCCGCGCCGATGACGCAGGTGAAGTAGTACGTCGCGAAACGCCGCCGGCCCCAGATGAATTCGACCTGCGAGCCGAACATCACGAGCGCCAGCATGTTGAACAGCAGGTGCCCGAAACTGCCGTGCATGAAGGCGTAGGTGACCAGCTGCCACGGCATGAAGGAAGGCGCCCCGTAAGGATCGCCACCGCCGATCGGCCACAGCTGCAACATTTCGAGCACGTCGCCCAGCACAGTTTCCGCCGCGAACCACTGCAGCAGGAACACGACCACGTTGGCGATCAGCAGGGCCCGGGTGACGGGCGGCAGTTTGGCGAACATCACGGCTCCTCGGGAGCCGTCATGGTAGCTGTTGCAGTGCAGTAATTCGCGGCCGGCGGCGCCGCTCGCTCAGCCCGGAGGCCCCCACAGCGCCTCGTCGAGCGTCGCGGCGCGAGGGCGGGCGGCCACCTTCACGCGGCCGTCGACCACCGCCACGCCATCGGCCCGAAGCCGCGCGCATTGCTCCAGGAATCCGTCCGAACCCGGCGGAAGCGCGATGCGCCCGTCCGACCGCAGCACGCGATGCCAGGGCAGGCCCGGCGCGTCGCCGGTGGCGAGCAGCCGCGCGACCAGCCGCGCGCGACCCGGCAGTCCGGCGCGCCGCGCGACCTCACCGTAACCCGCGACCTCGCCGCGTGGAATCGCGCGGATCGCATCGAAAATCCGCTCGGCGGCGTCGTTCGTTCCTGGCGTCATGGCGGTTAGCATAGCCACACCCAGGAGCCGAACCATGCGCGATTTCGACGACATCCGTGACTACCTCGACGGCGCAGGCCACGAGGTCACCGTCCACGACGACGGCCTGATGTGCATCGAGCTCTCGCTCGACCACGGCAGCCGCCACCAGGCGATCTTCCTGACCCGCATCGCCGACGAGGACGAGCGCCTGTACCTGCGCGTGAGCACGGTCGTCGCGCCGATGACGGGCGTCGATCCGAAGCGCGCGCTGGCCTTTAACTGGGACAGCCAGGTCGGCCATCTGGCGCTCGGCGACCTCGACGGCGTGCCGCACCTCCAGCTGTGCGAGAACCGCCCGTTCGCGGAACTCGACCTCGCCGAGATCCATCGCCTCGTCCTGGAAATCGGCGGGCTCGGCGATCGCATGGAACGCACGCTCTCGGCGGGCGGCGACCTCTTCTGATCGGTGCCCTCGACGGCTGAATGCCGCCGCCGTCGATCACGCTTCGTTGACGCCTGCCTAACCCGCCCGGGAGGATCGTCGATCCCGCGGCGGCAACCCCGCCGTGCACTCTCCGAAGCGAGTGCACTCCCCGCTCGGGAGGAGGAACCCCGGTGGATGGAGCCCCACCGGGGTTCTTTTTGCGCCTCAGGCCAGCCCGGTCGCGCGCAGCGCCTTGAACGACAGCCAGGCGATGCCGCCGGCGGCAGGAATCGTCAGCACCCACGCCCACACCATGCGCTCGACCACGGTCCAGCGGATCGCGTTCGAGCGCTTCGCCGTGCCCACGCCCATGATCGTCGCGCTGATGTTGTGCGTGGTGGACACGGGGATGCCAAGCGCGGAGGCGGTGAGGATCACGGCCGAGGCGCTGGCTTCCGCCGCGAAGCCGTTGATCGGCTGGAGCTTCACCAGCTTGTGGCCAAGCGTCTTGATGATCCGCCAGCCGCCCGCCGCCGTGCCGGCCGCCATCACCAGCGCGCAGGTCACCTTGATCCAGGTATCGATGTCCTTGTGCACCATCGCGCTCTGCGTCGGATGCAGGAACGCAAGCCACGCCGGCAGGTTGTCGAGGGTGCCGGCCGCCTGCGCGCCCAGCAGCGCGATGGCGATGATGCCCATCGTCTTCTGCGCATCGTTCGAGCCGTGGGCGAAGCCCATCGCGCCCGCGCTGACCATCTGCGCGACCTTGAAGCCGCGGTTGACCGAGCGGGGCCGCGCCGCACGACGCAGGAAGCCGCCGCTCGACGCCATGCCCGAGATGATGGCGTAGAGCACGCCCATGACCAGGAAGCCGATGATGAAGCCGATCAGCGGCGACGAGACCATCGGCACGAGCACCTTCCAGAGCACGCCGCCGCTCTTGAACCACGGGTCCTTCGGCTCCGACCAGACGATCGCATGCCAGTTGCCGTTCGATGCCGCGAGCGCCGCGCCGGCGAGGCCGCCGATCAACGCGTGCGAGGACGACGACGGCAGGCCGACGGCCCAGGTGATCAGGTTCCAGACGATGCCGCCGAGCAGCGCGCACAGCACGAGCTGCGACGTCACTTCGACGACGTGCGTGTCCACGATGCCGGAGGTGATCGTCTTGGCGACGGCGGTGCCCCACAGCGCGCCGACGAGGTTGGTCGCCGCCGCCAGCATCACCGCCTGCATGGGCGAGAGCGTCTTCGTCGCGACCACCGTCGCGATCGAGTTGGCGGTGTCGTGGAAGCCGTTGATGTACTCGAAGATGAGCGCGGCCGCGACGACCACCAGCACGAGGGTCAGCATCGACGTCGCCTCAGGAGTTCTTCAGCACGATTTCGTAGGCGACGACGCCGGCTTCCTGGCAGCGGTCGATGGCCTTCTCGAGGATCTCGAAGAACTCCTTGAGCAGGAACATCTGCAGCGAGTCCAGCTGGCCGGAGTAGATGTCGCGGTAGAGCTCGAGCATCAGGCGGTCGGCCTCGTTCTCGATCGAGCGCAGCCGGTCGCTGAGCGCCTTCATCGGCTCGATCTTCATGCCCGGCAGCGCCTGGACCATCTCGACCACCACGCCCGCCGCCTTCTCGAGCATCGCCGCGCGCGGCGCGAAGTCGATGCCCTGCAGGTGCTTGAGCGCGAGCGAGTAGCGGTCGGCGAACTTCTCGACCTGCTTGGGGATCTTGTAGAGCGCCGAGCCGAGCGCCTCGATGTCCTCGCGCTCGATCGGGGTGATGAAGCTGTTGACCAGCTCCTGGCGGATCTTGTCGGATGCCGCGCGTTCGCGCTGGCGCGCGAGCTTGAACGCGTCGAGGGCGGGCTGGCCCGTCGTCTCGCGCAGCATCGCGTGCAGCGCCTTGGTGCTGTCGTGCGCGGCGACCGCGGCCTCCTCGAGCAGCGCGTAGAACTGCTTGCCTTGGCCGAACATCGTCTGCAGGGAAAACATGGGTGGCCTCGTGGCGGGCGGGCGGATGACACAATTATGACGGCCGATTGTTACGGTTTTCTTGCACCTCTCATCGGACCTTCACGAAGCGCCTGTCTCGCGGCCTGATAAGATCGCGCCCGCTTGAACCGTCCCCTGCCCCGCTCCCGGATCGCGCGCCCCGCCCTTCCCCGGCACGGCCGCGCCTGCCCGAACGCGCGAGCCCCGCGCCTGGAACCGATTCCGTGCGCGACCTGCTGATCGTCTTCGTCCTCGTGGTCTTCAACGCCTTCTTCGCGATGTCGGAGATGGCGGTGATGACCTCGCGCAAGTCGCGCCTGCGCCAGATGGCGGCGTCGAGCACCCGCGCACGCAAGGCGCTCGAGCTGTCGGAGGCCCCGGAGAGCTTCCTTTCCGCCGTCCAGCTGTGGATCACGCTGCTCAGCCTGCTCACCGGCTACTTCGGCGGCGAATCGATGGGCGAAAAGATCGCCGAGCCGCTGCGCGACATGCCCGCGCTGGCGCCGTACGCCACCTACATCGGCCGCGTGACCGGCTTCCTCGTCGTGCTGTTCTTCTTCGGCCTCATCGGCGAGCTCGTGCCCAAGCGCATCGGCACGCTGCGGCCGGAGGCCATCGCCGCGCTCGTCGCGTACCCGATGGACTTCTTCGCGAAGATCGCCAAGCCGTTCGTGGTGCTGCTGTCGACGTCCACGCGGCTGCTGTTGCGGCTGCTCGGACTCGGCAAGGACTCCGGCGAGGCGGTGACCGAAGAAGAGATCCGAATGCTGGTGAGCGAAGGCCACGAGCAGGGTGTCATCGACGCCGACGAGCGCAAGATGATGAACCGCGTGCTGAGCCTCGGCGACCGCACCACCGAGGGCCTCATGACGCCGCGGACCCGCATCGCCTGGCTCGACGCCGCCGCCGAGCCCGCGGAAAACCTCGAAATGCTGCACGCCTCGCCGTTCTCGCGTTTCCCGGTCTACCGGGGCAGCGACCAGGACGTGGTGGGCGTTCTCGAAGCCAAGACCCTCCTGCGTGCGTTCGGCCGCGGCACGGTGCCCGACCTGTTCTCCGAGTTGCGCGAGCCGTTGTTCGTGTCCGAATCCACCCCGGCGCTGAAACTGCTCGAGATCTTCCGCGAGGAGCAGCAGTCCCTCGCGCTCGTGGTCGACGAGTACGGCGACGTGACCGGGCTGGTCACCGTCAACGACCTCATGGGCGCGGTGATCGGCCGCATCCAAAGCGACAACGACGACAGTCCCACCGGCGTCGTGGTGCGCGACGACGGCTCGCTGCTCGTCGACGGCTCGCTCGGCGTCGAGGAGTTGCGCGAGCTGATGGGCGTGAGCCACCTGCCCGGCGAGGACGAGCACGACTTCCACACGGCCGCGGGCATGGTGATCGCCCAGTTCGGCCGTATCCCCCACGCGGGCGAGCACGTCGACTGGAACGACTGGCGCATCGAAGTCGTGGACCTCGACGGCCCCCGCGTCGACAAGCTGCTGCTGCAGCAGGTGCCGACCCAGGATGGGAACGACGATGACGGGACCGGCTGAGCGCGGCCGCGTCCACGGCGCGCGCGCCCTGCTCGATGCACTCGCCGAAGGCGATCCGGACGAGGTGCAACCGCTCGCCGGCCTGTTCCGCGGCCTCGGCGACAGCGCCTTCGGCATGCTCCTGCTGGCCGCGGCCGGCCCCGCCTTCATTCCGGTTCCGGGGCTCGCTGGCGGCCTGAGCGGCCCACTGGTGATGCTGGTCGGCGTGCAGCTTCTCGTGCGCATGCCACAGCCGTGGCTGCCGGCCGCGATCGGCCGTCGAGGGCCGAAACGGCGCACGCTTGCGAAGCTGCGCGACCGCATATCGCCGTGGCTCGGGCGCCTGGAGCGCGTCGTGCGCCCGCGCGCGGGCGTGCTGCTCGACCACCCGGTCGCCGAGGTATTCACCGGGCTGCTGGTGCTGCTCGTCGGCGCCATGCTGACGCTGCCGATCCCGTTCACCAACTACCTGTTCGGGGTGCTCGTGCTGCTCTTCGCGCTCGCGTTCCTGGAACGCGACGGCCTGCTGATGGCGGCGGCGTGGGTCGGCGGCATCGCGGCGGCGATCACGTTCGGGCTGCTGTCGGGCAGCATTGCCCACGCGATCGCGCGATACGTCTGATCAGGCCGCGACGGTCCCGGCGGCGAGCGCCTCGAAATCCTCCGCCTCGAGCGGATGGCCGAGCCAGAAGCCTTGGGCGAGGTCGCAGCGGCGCTCGCGCAACAGCGCGTATTGCCCCTCTTTCTCGACGCCTTCGGCGACGACGGTGATGCCGAGCGAATGCGCCATCGCGATGATGGCGGTGGTGAGCGCGAGGTCGTCGGGATCGCGGAGCACGTCGGCGACGAAGCTGCGGTCGATCTTGACGCCATCCACCGGCACGCGACGCAGGTGGCTGAGCCCGGAGAAGCCCGTGCCGAAGTCGTCGAGCCAGACCTTGACGCCCAGCGAGCGCAGACGCGTGAGGAGCTGGCTGGCGTGCGTCTCGTCGGAGATCACCGCGGTCTCGGTGAGCTCGATGTGCAGCCGGTCGGGCGACAGGCCCGCGTCGCGCAGGCTGGCTTCGACCATCCGCGCGAGGTCGCCGCTGCGCAGCTGGCGGGGCGACACGTTGACCGACACGAACAGCGGTGCCCCGGCGCCTCCGCGCCCGTTCGCCCAGCGCACGGCATCGCCGCAGGCCGCGCGCATCACCTGGGGCCCGATCGTCTCGATGAGGCCGCTCTGCTCGGCGACGTCGATGAACACCGACGGCGCGATGACCCCCTGTTCGTGGTGCTTCCAGCGCAGCAGCGCCTCGGCGCCGACGAGCTGGTGGTCGACGAGCCGATACACCGGCTGGTAGACCAGCCTCAGCTCGCCGCGATCCCAGGCGCCGCGCAACTCGTTCTCGAGGTGCACGCGTCGTTCGACCGCCTCGTTCATCGCACGGCTGTAGAAGCGGTAGCAGCTCTTGCCCGCGACCTTCGCCTGGTACATCGCGATGTCGCCGTTCTTCAGCAGCGCGGTCGCCCCGTCGGCGTCGTCCGGGAACAGCGTGACGCCCACCGACGTGCCGAGGAACACCTGCCGGCCCTGCACCACCAGCGGCTCCGACAGCACGGCGACGAGTCGCTCGGCCAGTCGCGTGGCGGTGCCGCGCACTTCGCCGTCCTCGACCAGGATGACGAACTCGTCGCCACCGAATCTTGCAACGCGCGCATCGGCACCGCCGATGCTGTCGACCGCGGACGAAATCCGGTGCGCGAACTGCAGCAGCACTTCGTCGCCCGCGTCGTGCCCCAGGGTGTCGTTGATGCGCTTGAAGTCGTCGGCATCGGCGAACAGCAGCGCCAGTTGCCGCCCTGCTCCGTTGAGCTGGAGCAGGCGGGCATCGAGCATCTCGCGGAAGGCCAGCCGATTCGACAGGCCCGTCAGCGCATCGGTGTAGGCCATGCGCCGGATCTCGCGGTCGTGCCGCGCGACGCTCTGGCCCATGCGCCCGAACGCGCGGACGAGGTCCCCGAGCTCGTCCTGGCGCCGGCTGACCGGCATCTCGACATCGAAGCGTCCGGATTCGATCTCGCGCGCGGAATCGGCGAGGTCGCTGATGGGCCGCACCATCGTGCGCTGGATGACCGCGAGCAGGACGCCACCGAGCGCGAGCAGTGCGGCGCTGAGCAGCACGATCGCCAGAAGCTGGCGGTGGCCGGCCTCGGCGATGCGGCCGCGCAGGTCCGCCATGGCCGCCTGCTGGAAGTCGCGGCCTTCGTTCCGGCCGAAGCCCACGCGCACGCCGCCGAGGCGCGAACCGCCGATCAGCACGGGCGCGGCGACGTCGAGGAGATCGCCCGACATCTGGGTATGCACCTCGCGCGCGCCGATCGCTTCGTAGGCGAGGTCGTCGTCCATGCGCCGGCCGTAGGTCGGGATGTCCGGCGTGCCGTCGTGCAGGATGTTGCCGTCGGCGTCGAAGACGAGCACGTAGCGCACGCCCGGCTGCCGCAGCGTGCTCTTGGCGAGGTCGCCGACCGCATCCAGGTCGAAGTAGTAGAGCGGATTCACCAGCTCCTTCGCGAGCTGGCCGGCGGTGCCCTCGGCGCGACGGCGCAGGTTCGCGTCGAGCACCTCGCTGGTCGCCTGGCGGGACATCGACTCGACGGTCTTCTGCACCTCCTGCTGGCGCATCCAGAACAGCACCATCAGCGCGCTGGCGGCGAGGATCGCGAAGCCCACCATGGCGAAGAACTGTGCCTGGAGGCCGATCCGCACCTTCATTCGACCGACGCCTTGATGCGCGTCACGCCCCGGCCGATGCCCGCCAGCGACGCTTCGGCGGCGGCATCCAGCGGCAGGAAGCGCGTCGTGCCGAAGAAGGCGAGCAGCGCCTCGCGCGCGGCCGGATCGCTGGACGCCTGCAGCAGCACGTCCCGGAGCCGCGCGGCGATGCGCGCGTCGAGGTCGCCCCGCACCACCTCGATGGCGCGCGGGTATTCGGGCGTCTGTCCGATCAGCACGAAGTCGCGGCGGAAGGTGGTCGGCACGCGCTGCGGGTTCTCCCAGTCGACGTTGCTCATCACGCCGGCATCGACGAGCCCCTTGTGCACCCACGTCGCGATGTTGAGTTCGGAGCGGGCGAACAGGTAGCCGATGGCGCCGCGGCTCGGCTGGTCGTCGGGGGACAGCAGGATCTCGAGGTGCATGCCGCGGTCGAGCAGCAGGCCCGCCGGCACGTAGTAGGCGCTCGTCGACGACGGGCGCTGGAAGGCGATGCGACGTCCGGCGAGGTCGTCCAGCGACGACAGGCCCCGATCGCGGCGGGCGAAGAAGACGCTGCGATAGCGGCTCACGCCGTCGCGCTCGGTCAGAAGCAGCGGCGTTGCCCCGGCGCGCTGGCGCAGCAGCATCGCGGTTCCGGCGGTCTCGGTGACCCAGTCGACGCGGCCACGGCGCATGTAGCTCGCCATCTGCTGCGGATCGCGGGCCATCAGGATGCGGCCCTCGCGGATGCCGAGGTCGGCCATGCGCGGCACGACGTAGTCGAGCAGCGGCTTGAGCTGGTCGTAGTGCGCCGCGGGGTCGTCGCTGATGCGCCCGAGCACCAGCACGCCGGACGCCGCGCCGTCGGCGGCGCGGAGCGCATCCGGTGCGGCCAGGGCCAGCAGCAGGCAGCAGAAACGGAGGACGCGCTGGAACACGACTGAGACCGGAAGACTCCCCGCGCCAGCCTAATCGAATCCGGGTCGAATTGGGACGGGCATCGCGCTCCGCGCCACGGCGATCACACGGCCGGACGCCCGCGGGCGACTACGGCGCGGCGCCCGGCGCGCCGGCGATGCGGGCCATCCGCTGCGCGTCGGCGAGCACCCCGCGAAGCAGCCGGACCTCCCGCTCGTCGAGCTCGGACCGGCTGAAGATGCGGCGCAACTTGCGCATGGCGCTGTCGGGGGTCCGGCCCTTGTGGAAGTCGATCGCGTCGAGCGTCTCGGCCAGCTGGGCGTAGAAGCCCTCGAGCTGCTCGTGCGAGGCCGGGGTGTCCCGCGGCTCGGCCGCCGGGGCTGCCTCGGCATGGCCCAGCAGTGCGATGCGGACCTCGTAGGCCAGCACCTGCACGGCCGCGGCGAGGTTGAGCGAGCTGTAGGTCGGGTCCGCGGGGATGTGCACCGCGTCGTGGCAGAGATGCAGCTCGTCGTTGGTCAGACCGGTGCGCTCGCGGCCGAAGACCAGCGCCACGTCCCCATCCGGCAGCCGCGCGGCCACCGCCTCGGCGGCCGCGCGCGGGCTGAGCTCCGGCAGCGCCACGCGCCGGCTCCGGGCGGTACAGCCGAGCACCCGCTGGCAGCCCGCGAGCGCGGAGGCGAGGTCCGGATGCAGCTCCGCCGCCTCCAGCACGTCGTCCGCGCCGGCGGCCAGTGCGCGGGATTCCTCGTTCGGAGCCTTCTCGGGCGCCACTAGCACCAGCCGCCGCAGCCCCATCGTCTTGAGGGCACGGGCGGCGGAGCCGATGTTGCCGGGGTGCTGCGTGCCCACGAGCACGATGCGGATGCGGTCGGCGCCGAGCGCGATGAAGTCGGGAGTCATGCCCGCAATGGTAAGCTTCACGACCCGCCGTCGATGGCGGGATCGCTCTTTTCCACGGCCAGCGCGCCCGGACATCCCATGCAGAAACCCGCCATCACCTTGATGATCAAGGCCGCGCGCGCCGCCGGCAACGTGCTCCTCCGCCACATGCACAAGCTCGACGCGCTGAACGTCGTCGAGAAGGGCCGCATGGACTTCGCGAGCGAAGTCGACGCCCTGGCCGAGAAGGAGATCATCAAGGAATTCCGTCGCGCGACGCCCGACTACGCGATCCTCGGCGAAGAGAGCGGCCCGCTGAATTCCGCGCCGCGGTCGCGCTACACCTGGGTCATCGACCCGCTCGACGGCACCAGCAACTACCTGCGCGGCATCCCGCATTTCTGCGTGTCCATCGCGCTGTGCGAGAACGGCGAACCCATTAACGGCCTCGTTTTCGACCCGCTGCGCAACGAGATCTTCCACGCCACGCGTGGCGCGGGCGCGGTGCTCAACGACAAGCGCATCCGCGTGGCCGAGCGCAAGGACCTCAACGGCGCGATGCTCATCACCGGCTTCCCGCCGCGCGAGCGCGAGCGGGCTTCGGCGCAGCTGAAGACGCTGGATGCCGTGCTGGGCGTCGCCGAGGACGTCCGCCGCACCGGCTCCGCTGCGCTCGACCTCGCCTACGTGGCCGCGGGTCGCGCCGATGCCTACTTCGAGGCGGGCCTGAAGCCGTGGGACATCGCGGCCGGCGTGCTGCTGGTGCGCGAGGCTGGCGGCAAGGTCGTCGACTACCGCGGTCGCACGCTCGGTCCGATGGACAACCGCGGGCTCGTCGGCCGGCCGCTGGTCGCCGGCAACATCAAGATCTGCGACGAGCTGCAGAAGCGCATCGTCGACACCGGCTACGCGGCGACGTTCGACGCGACCTGAGGCCGGTCGCCGGGGCGCACCCCGGCCTCTCGACATCCAAGAAAAAAGGCCGCATCGCTGCGGCCTTTTTCCGTTGCGGCGCGGGCGACGTCAGGGACGCCGCGCGAGTTCCGCCTCGTCCTTCGCCTTCGGCATCAGGTCCTGCTTGGACACGCCGAACCAGAGCAGCAGCGGGCAGGCGATGAAGATCGACGAGAGCGTGCCGATGACCGTGCCGATGATCTGCGCTTCCGCCAGGCCGCGGAGCGACGCACCGCCGAAGACGTAGAGCGCCAGCATCGAGAGAAAGGCCACGAAGGAGACGATGACCGTACGCGACAGCGTCTGGTTGATCGCCTTGTTCATGATCTCGCGCGGGCTGAGCCGCATGCTGCGGAAGTTCTCGCGCACGCGGTCGAACACCACGATCGTGTCGTTGATCGAGAAGCCCATCACCGCGAGCAGGCCGGCGAGCACGGTCAGGTCGAACTCGTGGCGCGTGAGCGCGAACCAGCCTGCGACGATCGCGACGTCATGGATCGTCGCAATGATGGCGCCCAGCGCGAACTTCAGCTCGAAGCGCATCGAAATGTAGATCAGCAGGCCGACCAGCACGAACAGGAAGGCGTAGAGCGACTTCCAGGCGAGCTCCTTGCCGACCTGCGGACCGACGAAGTCGCTGCGCTGCACATGTGCGGCATTGCCCGGCAGGCTCGCGGCCTGCACGACGGCGGCGGCGGTGCGGTCGCGCGCGCTGTCGCCCGCCCCGCCCTTCTGCGGCTGCAGGCGCACCATCACCTCGCGGCTGGAGCCCAGGCCCTGCACCTGCGCGCCACCGAAACCGGCACCGTCGAGGCGGTTGCGCACCGCATCGGTGTCGACCGGCTGGTCGTACCGTAGTTCGACGACCGAGCCGCCCGTGAAGTCCAACGCGAAGTTGAACGTGCGACCCGGGTCGAACCCGCCGTTGAAGGCATTGAACAGCATCACGGCGAACGAGCCGAACAGCAGCAGGCCGGCGATCGTCAGCGAGATCCAGCGCAGGCGCATGAAATCGATGTTGCTGTCGTACGGGAAAACATTGAAAGGCTTCATGGATGTCTTCCCTTAGATCGCGATCGACTGCAGCTTGCGGCGACGGCCGTAGATCAGCGTCGCGATGGCGCGCGACACCGAGGTCGCCGTGTACATCGAGGTCAGGATGCCGACGATCAGCGTGACCGCGAAGCCCTTGATCGGGCCCGTGCCGAACGCGAACAGCGCCAGGCCCGCGAGAATCGTGGTGAGGTTGGCGTCCGCGATGGTGCCCTGCGCGCGCTCGTAGCCCTCCGCGATGGCCGTCTGTGGCGGCAGCCCCAGCCGCAACTCCTCGCGGATGCGTTCGTTGATCAGCACGTTCGCGTCGACCGACATGCCGACGGTGAGCGCAACGCCGGCCATGCCGGGCAGGCTGAGCGTGGCGCCGAACAGCGAGAGCAGCGCGACGACCATCAGCAGGTTCATCAGCAGCGCGAGGCAGGTGATGATCCCGAAGACGCGGTAGTAGATGAGGAAGAAGCCGAGGGTGAAGAGGAACGAGTACAGCACGGCCTGCAGGCCGCGCTCGACGTTCTGGCGGCCGAGGCTCGGGCCGACGATGCGCTCTTCCACGAAGTCCATCGGCGCGGCGAGCGAGCCCGAGCGCAGCAGCAGCGACAGGTCCGACGCCTCCTTCGCGCTGCCCAGGCCCGTGGTCTGGAATTCCTTGCCGAACACGCTCTGGATGTTGGCGACGGAGATGACTTCCTGGTTGATGCGCGTGCTGCGCACTTCCTTGCCGTCGACCGTCTTCACCTCCGGCACGCGCTCGATGTACACCACGGCCATCGGCTTGCCGACGTTCTCGCTGGTGAAGTCGAACATGCGCTGGCCGCCGATGCTGTTCAGCCGGACGCTGACCGCCGGGGTGCCCGACTGCGGATCGGTCGTCGCCGTCGCGCCGACCAGCTGGTCGCCGGCCACGATGATGCGCTTGCTCAGCAGGATCGGAACGGGCTTGCCGTCCGGGCCGACCTCGCGCCGGTAGTAGACCTTCGCCTCCGGGGGAACGCTGCCGCTCGAAATGGCGTCGTAGGCATTGCCTTCGATCACCGCGCGGTACTCGAGCGTGGCGGTCGCGCCGATGATGCGCTTGGCCTGTGCGGTGTCCTGCACGCCCGGCAGCTCGACGACGATGCGGTCGGTGCCCTGGCGCTGGATGATCGGCTCGCCGACGCCGATCGCGTTCACGCGGTTGCGCAGCGTGCTGACGTTCTGCTCGACGGCTTCCAGCGCGAGACGCTGCGCCTCGGCCGGCAGCATCTTGACGACGATGCTGCCGCCGGAAACGGCGACATCGAGGGTCGTCTGGCCCCGCGTGATGAGCTGGCTGGCCGTCGCCGCGTCTTGCGGGGCCACCTGGGCGACCACGGCGCCGTCCGCGCGGCGCTCGACCGACTCGTACCGGACGCCGGCGTCGCGCAGCTGCACACGCACGTCCTCGGCGAGCGCGTCGAGGCGCTTGTCCATCGCGGCCTTCTGGTCGACCTGCATCATGAAGTGCACGCCGCCCTGCAGATCCAGGCCGAGCAGCATCGGCTTCGCACCGATCGACGACAGCCATTCGGGCGAGGTCGACGCGAGGTTCAGCGCGACGACGTACTGGTTGCCGAGCGGCTCACGCAGGACGTCCGAGGCCTTGACCTGCTGGTCGGGATGCGCGAACCGGATCAGCAGGTTGCCCTTGTTGATCTCGACCCGCTTCGGCGCGATGCCGGCCTGCGTGAGCAGACCGGTGACGCGCGACTGCAGCGCGGCGTCGATGGCACCACCCCGGTTGGCGGTCACCTGCACGGACGGGTCCTGCGGGAAGACGTTGGGCAGCGCGTACAGCGCGCTCAACAGCAGCAGGACGAGGGCAAGGGCGTATTTCCAGCGCGCGTAGGTCAGCATCGAAGTCCAGGCGGCTCCCCGCCGCGTACATAGCGTTTAGGGGCGGCCGGAGCCGCCTTCAAGGGCTCGCGGCTCAAGCCGCCTTCAGGGTGCCCTTCGGCAGGACGTTGCCGATCGCCGCGCGCTGCACGCGAACGCGCACGCCGTCGGCGATCTCGATGGTCACGAAGTTCTCGCCGATGTCGGCGACGGTGCCGGCGAGGCCGCCCGCGGCGATCACCTCGTCGCCGCGCTGGAGCTTCTCGAGCATGCCGCGGTGCTCCTTCGCGCGCTTCATCTGCGGACGGATCATCAGGAAGTACATGACGCCGACGAGCAGGAGCGGGAACAGCAGCGTGCCGAAGCCGCCGGCGCCGGCGCCGGGGGCGGCGCCCGTGGCCTGCGCGTGGGCGGCGGGAATCAGGAGGTCGAGCAGCGACATGGCGGAATCCGGCGAAAACGACCCGGGATTATGCCATGCGCTTCACGTCGCGCCGGGTACGGCCGGCAGGCGGCCGCCCGTTCAGGCTTCGACCGCGTCCCGGCGGGCGGCGTAGAAGGCGTCCCGGAACGCCGCGAACCGTCCTCCAGCGATCGCCTCGCGCATCCCGGCCATGAGGCGCTGGTAGTACCGGAGGTTGTGGAGCGTGCCCAGCACCGGGCCCAGCATCTCGTTGCAGCGGTCGAGGTGGCGGAGGTAGCTGCGCGTGTAGCCGTTGCGGCAGGCGTAGCAGTCGCAGCCTTCCTCGATCGGGCGCGTGTCGCGCTCGTACTTCGCATTGCGCACGCGCACCACGCCGGTCGACGTGAAGTAGTGGCCGTTGCGCGCGTTCCGCGTCGGCATCACGCAGTCGAACATGTCGACCCCGCGTGCGACCGCCTCGACGAGGTCCTCGGGCCGGCCCACCCCCATCAGGTAGCGCGGCCGGTCCTCCGGCAGTTGTGGCGCGGTGTGCTCCAGCATCGCATTGCGTTCGTCCTCGGTCTCGCCCACCGCGAGTCCCCCGATGGCGTAACCGTCGAAGCCGATCGCCTTCAGCCCGTCCGCCGAGCGCGTGCGCAGCTCGCGGTGCACGCCGCCCTGCACGATGCCGAATAGCGCGGCGTCGTTGCCCTCGTGCGCGCGCTTGCTGCGCTCGGCCCAGCGCAGGGAGAGCTCCATCGAGCGTCGGATGACGTCCGGCGATACGGGGACGCCGTCCTTATGCACTGGCGGGCACTCGTCGAAGATCATCACGATGTCCGAATCGAGCACCTTCTGGATCCGCATGGACTCCTCGGGACCGAGGAAGACCTTCGCGCCGTCGGTCGGCGAGGCGAACGTCACGCCCTCCTCCGTGATCTTGCGGCGATGCGCCAGCGAGAACACCTGGAAGCCGCCCGAGTCCGTGAGGATCGGACCGGTCCAGCGCGAGAAGCCGTGCAGGCCGCCGTGGTCGCCGATGACGTCGAGGCCGGGCCGCAGGTAGAGATGGAAGGTGTTGCCGAGGATGATCTCGGCGCCGAGCTCGCGCACCTGGTCGGGCGTGACGCCCTTCACCGATCCATAGGTGCCGACCGGCATGAACGCCGGCGTCTCGACGGTGCCGCGCGGGAATGTCAGCCGGCCGCGACGGGCCACGCCGTCGGTGCCGAGCAGTTCGAAGGACATGCGGCTCATGCGTGCTGGAATCCGGAAATCGTGTGCATGGGCCACGGGGGCGTGGCCGCGACGCATTGCGATGCGTCGACGGTCATCGGTGCGGTCCGCTCGCCGGCGCGCGCCACAGCAGCATCGCGTCGCCGTACGAGAAGAAACGGTAGCGCGCGTCGATCGCGTGCCGGTACGCGGCGAGGATCCGGTCGCGGCCCGCGAACGCGGACACCATCATCAGCAGCGTGCTCTGCGGCAGATGGAAATTGGTGACCATCGCGTCCACGGACGTCATCCGGTAGCCGGGCAGGATGAACAGCTGTGTCTCGCCGGCGAACGGCGCGAGCACGGCGGTGCCGTCGGGCTCGTGTCGCGTGGCGCTCTCCAGCGCGCGGACCACCGTCGTGCCCACGCCGATCACGCGCCCGCCCGCGTCCCGCGTGCGGCGGATCTTCTCGACCAGCGCGGCGCCCACGTTGATCCATTCGCTGTGCATCTGGTGCTGCGTGAGGTCGTCCACCCGCACCGGCTGGAAGGTGCCCGCACCGACGTGCAGCGTGACGTGGCCGGTTTCGACACCCATCGCGGCCAGGCGCGCGAGCAGCGCCTCGTCGAAGTGCAGGCCGGCGGTCGGCGCGGCGACGGCGCCGACCTCGCGCGCGAACACGGTCTGGTAGCGCTCGGCGTCGTCGATGCCGGGCTCGCGCTGGATGTACGGCGGCAGCGGCAGGCGCCCGGCGTGCAGCAGCCAGGATTCGAGCGGCTCGCCGACGGCGAACTGCAGCAGGTAGAACTCGCCCTCGCGACCGAGCACGTGGGCCTCGCCGCCGGCGTCGAGCGCGATGACCGCGCCGGCCTTGGGGGACTTGCTCACGCCGAGTTGCGCGCGCGCCCGATCGCCGCCGAGCAGGCGCTCGATCATGATCTCGACGCGGCCGCCCGATGCCTTCTGGCCGAACAGGCGCGCGGGGATCACGCGCGTGTCGTTGAAGACGAGCAGGTCGCCCGCGCGCAGCAGCGACGGCAGGTCGCGCACGACGCGGTCCTCGAACGGACCGTCGCCCGGCGGCACGACGAGGAGTCGGCTCGCCGATCGTTCCGGCAGGGGCGCCTGCGCGATCAGTTCCTGCGGAAGCTCGTAATCGAAATCGGATTTCTTCAAGGCGTACGCACCGGCGCGACCGTTCGTCGTGGCGCGAACGGGCCGCACAGTGTAGCGGCGTGGCGGGGGTTATCGGCGCAAATGGCGCGTGGTAGCATGGACGCAAGCATTTGAATGGAAACGGAAAACGTGTTCGCACGGGCTTCCGCGCCCGCGCTGTTCCCGCGTTTTACGTGCTTCCCGTCACCGACTTCCGGAGTCCCGCCATGAACCAGTCCGCCGCCCATGCCATCGCCCTCCTCGCACCCCTGCGTGCCCGCGGTGGCGAGCGCCGGACCGTCGGCCTCGACGATGCGACGGTCGAGCGCTTCGCGGCGTCGCACCCGGAACTGCTGGAGGCCATCGAAGCCGCGGCGTCCGAATTCGCGTCGATCCAGGGCGACATCGCGGACCTGCTGGACCTCGACGAGCAGGCGCAGATCCATGCGGTGCAGGCGGGCTACGTCAACTTCTATCCGGACGACGCCGTCAACCCGTACGTCGCCCTCGCCGCCCGCGGGCCGTGGATCGTCACGCTCAAGGGCGCCGTGGTCCATGACTCGGGCGGCTACGGCATGCTCGGCTTCGGCCATGCACCCGCCGCGGTGATCGAGGCGATGTCCAAGCCGCAGGTGATGGCGAACGTTATGACGCCGTCGGTCTCGCAGTTGCGCTTCGACCGCGCGCTGCGTGCCGCCGTGGGCCGCGAGGGCTGCCCGTACGAGCGCTTCTTCTGCCTCAATTCGGGTTCGGAGTCGGTGTCGCTGGCCTCGCGCATCGCGGATGCGAACGCGAAGCTGATGACCGATCCGGGCGCCCGCCACGCGGGCCGCACGATCAAGCGCCTGGTCGTGAAGGGCAGCTTCCACGGCCGCACCGAGCGTCCCGCGCTGTATTCCGACTCGTCGCGCCGCACGTACATGCAGCATCTCGCGAGCTTCCGTGGCGAGGATTCGGTGATCACGGTGGAGCCGTACGACGTCGAGACCCTGCGCCGCGCGTTCGCCGACGCGGATGCGAACGGCTGGTTCATCGAGGCGATGTTCCTCGAGCCCGTCATGGGTGAAGGCGATCCGGGCCGCGGCGTGCCGCGTGCCTTCTACGAGGCCGCGCGCGAACTCACGCGCAGCCACGGCGGCCTGCTGCTGGTCGACTCGATCCAGGCCGGCCTGCGCGCCTCCGGCGTGCTGTCCATCGTCGACTACCCGGGCTTCGAAGGCATCGACGCGCCGGACATGGAGACCTATTCGAAGGCGCTGAACGCGGGCCAGTACCCGCTGTCCGTGCTCGCCGTGAATGCGCGCACCGCGGCGCTCTACCGCAAGGGCCTGTACGGCAACACGATGACGACCAATCCGCGCGCGCTGGACGTCGCCTGCGCGGTGCTCGCGCAGGTCACGCCCGCGGTGCAGGAGAACATCCGCGCACGCGGTCGCGAAGCGCTCGAGCGACTGGAAGCCCTGCGCGCGGAGATGGGCGGGCTGATCACCAAGGTGCAGGGCACCGGCCTGCTCTTCTCGTGCGAGCTCGCGCCCGAGTTCAAGTGCTACGGCGCCGGGTCGACCGAGGAATGGCTGCGCGAGCATGGCATCGGCGTGATCCACGGCGGCGTCAACTCGCTGCGCTTCACCCCGACGTTCACCATCACCAGCGACGAGCTCGCGATGGTGGTCGGCATGGTCGGCCGTGCCCTGCGCGAAGGCCCGCGTATCGAGCAGGCCGCGGCGGCCTGACCGACCGCGGGGCGCCGCTCAGTGCGGCGCCCAGCCCGCGATGCCGCGCAGCAACGCGAGCACGGACGCGGTGAGGATCACCCCCCACGTCAGCAGCGTGCCCCAGAAGCGCCCGATCGAATAACCGCCGGAGCGCGACAGGCCGAGCGCGTGCAGCACGCGCGCGAGCAGCAGCGCGGCGCCGAGCGCGGCCACCGCGTCGCGCCGGAGTCCGGTGCCTTCGAGCAGCGCGAGCAACAGCAGCGCGAACGGCACGTATTCGATGAAGTTGGCATGCACGCGGATGCGCCGCAGCAATTGCGGATCGCCGCCGTCGCCGAGGCCGATCTTGCGTCCCCGCCGCAACGCGACGATCGGCCAGAGCAGCGTGAGCAGCAGCAGGCCGTGCAGGCCCGCGACGATCGAAGTAACGGGCAGCATCAGGTCTTGCCTCCGGTGATGGCACGGGTGAGGAACCACAGGCCTACGAGTGCGAGCGCGGCGATGGCGATCAGCCAGGGTCGCAAACGCAGCGCGGGCTGCCGCGTGGCGGCGGCGATGTCGACCGCGGGGCGCGCGGGTGCGGGCGCCGCGGCGACCTTCGGGCTGAGGCGCCAGGCCCCGCCCTGCAGTTCGACCTTGCCGGCCAGCGGTGGGAGCGCGAATTCGTGCCAAGTGATGCGCACATCGCCGATCTGCGGGCGAAGCGGGTTCTCGGTGCTGGCGAGCCCGTCGCCCTCGGGCTGGAAACGGCCCGACATGGCGCCGGGCAGCCGCGAGAAGGCGGGACGCAGCGTCTGCCATTGCCCCAACAGGCGCACCACGGACAGCGGCAGCGGGCGCCCGTCCAGCGAGACACTACGCACCCACCACTGGCGATTGCGGACCGGCAGCCGCGCGGGATTGCGATGCGGTGCGTCGAATGTGGCGGAATCGATGGGCGCGGCGTTCCAGACCGTGGCGTAGCCTCCCGACTCGTCGCGTCGCCACTGGAACATCTCGACGCGCCGTTCCATGCCGAACTGGCCGGAGCCCACGCCGAATTCCGGATCGGCGAGCGCGTTCGACGGCTGCGGCTCGCCTTCGGGCGCCGACTGCGCCGACGCGCTCGGCGCGAAACCGAGTACCGCGACCAGCAGCGACGCGGCCACGGCCCGCACGAAGCTCATGCGGCGAACGCGCGCGCCTGCAAGGCCGGCACTTCGTTGGCGGTGCCGAAACGGCCCTCGGGGGATCGCACCACGCGGGCGAGCGCACAGGCCGGGTCGTGGGTGAAGTACAGATGGACGTCGCGCGACAGCATGTCGTTGAGGAAGGCGCGCTTCTCGTCGATGAGCAGTTCCGCGTTGCGGTCGTAGCCCATGGTGATCGGCACGTGCACCCACGGACGGCCCGGGATGAGGTCGGCGCAGAACACCACCCCGCCATGCGCATGGCCATGCCCGTCCTGCGCGCCGACGATCTCGGCGAGCATCAGGCCGGGCGTGTGGCCGTCGCTGTAGTGGAAGCGCACGGCATCACCCAGGGTGACCGAGCGCGGCCCGTCGACCAGTTCGAGGCGGCCCGTTCCCTGCAGCAGGCCCGGCAGTTCCGGAATGAAGCTCGCGCGGTCGCGATCATGCGGGTCCAGCGCGCGCTCGAAATGCCGCTTGCCGACGATGTAGGTGGCGTTCGGAAACACCAACGACGGAGCTACGCCGTCGCGCCAGCTCGACAGCAGCCCGCCGGCATGGTCGAAGTGCAGGTGCGACAGCACGACCACGTCGATGTCCTCCGGTGCGAAGCCGGCGCGCTCGAGCGAATCGAGCAGGACGTGGCGGTCCTCGACGACGCCGAAGCGATCGCGACGCGCGGGATCGAAGAAGGCGCCGATGCCGGCCTCGAACAGGACCGTCTTCCCCGCGAGCGGCGAGGCCAGCAGCGCGCGGCAGGCGAGGTCGATGCGGCCCTGCTCGTCGGGCGCCGCCCAGCGCGACCACAGCGCGCGCGGCGCGTTGCCGAACATGGCGCCGCCGTCGAGCTTCTGGCGATTGCCGTCGATGGACCAGAGCTTCATGGCGATCTCCGCGGCGGATGCCTCATTCGACCGCCTGCGGGCGGTGGGGTCAAGGCAAATCGCACCAACGAAAAAGCCCGCGTGAGCGGGCTTTCGATGCGGAACAATGGTGGCCGGGGAGGGAATCGAACCCCCGACACGGGGATTTTCAATCCCCTGCTCTACCAACTGAGCTACCCGGCCAACCGCCACGGGCGGGCCCGTGGGAGGCGGCATGTTAGGGGGCGTCGGCGACATTGGCAAGCCGCATGCGGACTGAACGGGCGGCGATCTGCACGACCAGCCACGCCGGAGCCGGCGCAAGATCGGGAAATCAGTCCGGAGTCCGCCATGCACCGCTCGCTCCTCGCCGCAACCGCCCTGCTCGCCGCCGGCCTCGCCGGCTGCGCCACGAACTCCGCCGCGCGCGAGGCCGACCAGCTCGCCCTGTACCGTGCGCACGCGGGCCCGCCGGTCAGCAGCTTTCCGTACCTGCGCACCCTGACTCAGTGGACCCCGCTCGGCCGCGACGCACTCGCGGTCTGGCTCTCGCCGACTCGCGCCTACCTACTCGACGTCTCCAACTGCAGCGACCTCGAGTTCGCGCACGGGATCCAGCTGACCGAGAACGGCGGCACCGTTTCCGCGCGCTTCGATCGCGTGCTGCCGCTCGGCACGTCGATGGCGATCCCCTGCCGCATCGAGCAGATCCGGCCGCTCGACACGCGCGCGATCCGCGACGCCGAGCGCCTCGCCCGCACGGCACGCTGACCAAAAAAAAGCGCCCCGGAGGTCCGGGGCGCCAGGGCGCTCGCGCGCAGGGGAAGGCTCAGTCCTCGGCGGCGCGGTAGGCCACGAGGTAGCGACCGGCCGCCACCGCGAACGCGGCACGGGTGACGGTCTTGCCCGGATCGAAGTAGGCCTTGAGCGTGGGCTGCAGGTCGTACGGACCCTGTTCCACCGCGAAGCGCGCGTTGATCAGGCCGAGGTCGAGCGCGTACTGCACGTAGCCGCGCAGCGCCACCGGGATCGAGGCCGCATCCGCCACCGGCACGCGCTTGCCGTCGTAGGCCGCCGTGACCGTACCGCTGAAGGCCTGCGCCTCGGACTGCAGCGCCATGCTCTGCACGAGCGAATAGGCGAGCGAGACGCGCGTGACCGAATCGGTCGGCTTGAACGCGCCGCCCACCGTGCCCATCACGCCGTCCTGCGAGTGCGCGAGGTCGCGGAGCACGCCGCCTCGGGCGATGGCCGCCTCGGCGAACGCGTAACCCGTCGTGCCTGCGGACAGGTCGGTGAAGCTCGACTTGCCGCTGAAGGGCAGCGACTGGCGCAGGTTCTGGCCCATCGCCAGGTACTGCGCGAGTTCGATGCGCTTGAGCACCGCATCCGGGCGGAACTGCTTGTCGGAGTAACCGTCGACCAGGCGGTTCGCGACCGCGAACTCGATCGCCTGGCGCGCCGGGTGGCTCGCGATGTCGTTCAGGCCCGTGTAACCGCCCGAGTTGAGGAACGAGATCTGGCCGTCGACATAACCCGGGGCCGCGTAGCCGTTGGTGACCTTCGCCGGATCGAGGGCGACGCCCGAGACCGACCCGATGCCGCGCACGGTGAGCTTCCACTTGCCCGGCTTGCCGGGCGCGCCGATGGTGACCGTGTCGCCGGCCGCGGGAAGCGCAATGGACGAGCCGTACTGCTCGCCGTCCGGATCGATGAGCACGAGTGCGACGGTGTTGTCGACCGTGGCGCGCGCGCTGACGAAGGCGACGTCGGATGCGACGTCGAACTCCATCGTGTCCACCGGGCCCACGGGCGAGAAGAACAGCGAGAACGGCTTCGGGTCGGCGCCCTTCGCCAGCACCGCGTTCGAGTTGAACGTGCGCAGCGCGTTGACCGTCGCGCCGTAGCCGGTGCGCACGTTCGTCGACTCGGCGACGGCCGCGTAGGCGTTCACGTGGCCGGCGCCGGCTTCCCACGCCAGGCGGCCCGTCATGTTGGTCGCGGTGCGCTTGAGGATGTCCTTCACCTGCGCCGGGGTCAGGTTCGGGTTGGCCTCGAGCATCAGCGCCACGATGCCGGCCACGTGCGGCGTCGCCATCGAGGTGCCGCTCATGTGCGTATAGAACGGCAGGTGCTCGGGCGCGAGGGCCGCCGCATCCTGCTCCGCCGCCAGCGGCGGCAGCGCGCCCGTGTTGGCGCGGGTGGAAATGATGTCCACGCCGGGGCCGACGATGGTCGGCTCGTTGACGTAGGTCCAGCTCTGGCCGTCGGGCATGGTGAACGTGCCCGTCTCACCGCGTTTGCCACGCGAGGAGAAGCCCGTCAGCACGCCGTCTTTCTCGCCCGCGCCGACCGAGATCACCCACGGCGCCTGCGCATACGGATTGTGCGTGTCCTCGCCCGGACCGTCGTTGCCGGCGGCGAACACACTGACGATGCCGCGCTTGTACAGCTCGTACGTGGCGATGCTGACCGGGTTCGACGGATCGAACGGGCCGCTGCTGCCCCACGAATTGCTGACGACGCGGATCGTGTCCTTGTAGCTGAACTGGTTGGTGGCCGCGTAGTCGAGGCCGCCGACCGCGTCGAGGATGAAGAGCACGGCGCCGGAGCCGTAGCCCACGAGCGAGGCGCCCGGCGCGACGCCGCGGTAGAGGCCGTTCGAGCGCTGCCCGCTGCCGCCGGTGATGCCCGCGCAATGCGTACCGTGGCCGGAGCTGAGGTCCGAGTTCGGCACGTTCTCGAGGTACGTCAGCGGGATGATGCCCGGCGCCACGTCGGCGGCCACTTCGCGCAGCACGTTCTGCGGCGCGAGCACGTTCTGCACGACATGCGT